>NZ_JBEYVC010000251.1:0-12308 GCF_040643855.1 Streptomyces sp. NPDC047072
GCTCGGCGCGGTCGCCTGGGCGATGATCGGCCGGCCGCAGTTCGCCTTCATGATCGTGATGCTCGCCAACAACTTCTGAGCATGCCCCCAAAAGAGCTCCTCCAGCCGCCCCCGCAACTCCTCGTCGAACAGATCGACTTGGAGCTGCGGCGCCCTCGGAGGCGGCGAGGGCGGCTCGCCGGTCGGCGGCGATGTCGTAGACGGACAGGGGCAGTTGACCCGCCAGGCGGCGGGCCATGGGAAGGCCCATGGCGCCCAGGCCGATGACGGCCGTGCGGGGACGGGGGTGCGGAGACATCTTCGTCCTTCCGGGGAGAGGGGAGGGGAGGGGAGTCGGGCTGCCGGGGACGGGGAGGGCCCCGGCAGAGGGGGTGTGATCAGCGAGGCGCGGTCACGGAAGGGGTCAGGCGCCCGATGACCTCCAGCGCGGTGTCCCGGACCGCGTTGCGGCCCGCCGCCCACAGGGAGACCACGTCGGAGCCGGGCAGCGCGGAGGGGAGGGCCGCGTGGACGGCGTCCAGACAGGCGCGGCGGAGTTCGGCGTTGACGTTGACCTTGGCGACCCCGCGGGCGAGGGCGCCGTGCAGTTCCTCGACGGGCAGGCCGCTGGCGCCGTGCAGGACGAGCGGGACCGGCACGAGTTCGTGGATCGCGGCCAGCCGGTCCAGGTCGAGGCGGACCGGGTCCCTGGTGAGGCCGTGGATGTTGCCGACGGCGACGGCGAGCGCGTCCACGCCCGTCGCGGCCACGAACTCGGCGGCCTGCACGGGGTCGGTCATCGCCGAGCCCACAGAGGTGGCATCGGTGGAGACGTCCTCGTCGCCGGGCAGGGCGCCCAGCTCGGCCTCCACCCAGGCGCCGTGGTCGTGGGCCCGCCGTACGGCCTCCTTCGTGAGCGCGATGTTCTCGGCGAAGGGCAGGTGGGAGCCGTCGGCCATGACGGAGGTGTAGCCGGTCTCCAGACAGGCGGTGATCTCGTCCAGGTCGCGGCTGTGGTCGAGGTGCACTCCGAGGCGGGCGGTGGCGGAGTCCTCGGCGGCGTCGAGCGCGAGCCGCATCAGGGCCTCACGTCCGGCGTGCTTGAAAGGGCTCGAACCCGCCTGGATCAGCACGGGAGTTCCGGCGGCCTCGGCGGCGGCCGTGATGCCCTGGACGGTCTCCAGGTTGTAGACGACGAACCCGGGCAGGGCGTGTCCGGCGGCCGCCGCCTGCTTCAGGGCGTCGGTTCCGTGCAGCAGCATCAGGGGCTCCGGAGCAGTTCGAGGGCGTCGGCGAGGGCGTCGGGGCCGCCGACGTTCCCGGCGAAGACGATGTAGGGGATGCCGGCGGCGGGTCCGTCGACGGGCTCCCAGAGCGAGACGATCCCGGGCAGCAGCGTGCCCCGGGCCCAGGCGCGGCGGATCTGAAGGCCGTGGGTGGCGGTGTCGCTGGAGGTGATGCCGCCCTTGGCGATGACGAAGGCGGGCCGCCGGGTGGCGTTGACCTGCCGTACGGCTTCGACGAGCGCGGCGGAGACCCGGCGCGAGATCGCCAGGCTGTCGTCCGCGTCGGCTCCCGTCACCAGGGTGCGCGAGGTGCGGATCACGGCGTCGGTGGTCTCCAGCGCACCGGCCGCGGCGGCCGCGACCTCGGCGATGTGGGCGTCCCGGACCCGGTCCTCGTCGAGGAGAAGGGCCACGTCGAGTTCGTACTCCGCGATCTGGCCGCGCTCCCGCAACCGGTCCAACTGCCGTGTCGTCAGCGACACATGGGACCCTACGGCGATCAGCCCGTGTGGCGCGTCCCCGCGCAGCGGCCGCAGCTCGGCCGCGGTGAGCGGAGCCCGCCCGGCCTGTCCGGCACGGGCCCGCACGAAGGACGGCCCGACCCGGTAGAGCAGCCGGGTGCCGTTCGACTCGGCCTCGGCGAGGGCCAGCGCCAGCACCCGCAGGTCGTCGTCGCACACGGCGTCCACCACGGCCGTACGACCGCCGCTCGACGAGGACAGCAGCCGTGCCGTATGAGAGGGGCCGCCGCCGCGCAGGTCGTCCAGGGTGATGCGCAGGACCTCGTCGGCGGGGACGCGTCCGCCCGTCTTCTCCTCGACCCAGTCGGGCAGCGAGGAGTTGCGGTAGCCGAAGGTGGCGTCGCGGGCGAACTCGCTCTCGCCGACCGGGAGAAGGCCGTCGGCGGTGCGCATCCAGTGACGGGAGCCGACGGTCAGCCGGCCGGCCTCGATGTAGGCGGGGACCAGTACGACCCCGTCCACCGCGCCGAGTTCCTCGGTCAGGACGTCGGTCTCCAGCGGGAAGTGGCCGCGCAGGGTCGAGTCGCCGCGGCTGGCGAGGACGAAGTCCGTGCCCTCCGCGGCCGCGGCCTCGCGCAGCGCGCGGACCACCTCGCGGTTGCGGGCGGCCGCGTCCTCGGGGGACAGGCTGCGGGTGTTGGTGAGGACGAAGAATGCGGAGCTGTCCTGGCGCAGCGCCCAGCGCAGGTCGTCCACCGTCCAGGAGGTCAGGACCGGGACGTCGGCGACCGTCTGGGTGCCGGTCGGGTCGTCGTCGAGGACGACGAGTCGGGGGCCACCGGAGATCCGGGCGGCCACCTCGGCGGCGCTCACCTCCCGGACCGGGGGGAGCCCTTCCAGCACCGTGGCCTCGGGGACGGGGCCCGTCTGGGCATGGCGGGGTAGGGACATGGCGAATTCCTGTTGCTGTGCGGGGTGGTGTGTGTGACGGGGCGTCAGTCGAAGTCGCGCTTGATGACGTGGGTGCGCAGATCGTCGGCGGTCTGGTTCATGTGGCCGTCCATGGCGGTCCGGGCGGCCTCGGGGCTGCCGGCCTCCAGTGCGGCGAGCACGGCCTCGTGGTGGGCGATGGCGTTCGTACGGATCTCGGGTACGGCCGAGGTCTCCCGGCGCCCCTCCACCAGCAGCGGCCCGAACGGCTCGAAGAGCAGCGGGACGAAGAGATTCCCGGTCGCCCGCATGACGGTGTCGTGGAAGTCGATGTCGGCCTGCACGAACTGCTCGGTGTCGCCCGCGTCGGCCGCCTCGCGCATGCTCGCCAGGTGCCGGCGCAGGACATCCAGGTCCTCTTCGGTACGGCGGGAGGCGGCGAGCTCGCAGGCGCCGTTCTCGATGAGCCGGCGCGCCTCGATCAGCCGCTCCGACAGGGCGCCGCTCGCGGTGCGGGAGGCCGCCCGCACCACCGGCTCCAGGGCGGTCCACCGGTCCGGCGCGTTGACGTACGTCCCCCGGCCGCGCACGACCCGCACGACGTTCTGCGCCCGCAGCTGCTTGACCGCCTCGCGCACGGTCAGCCGGCTGACCCCGCCCTGCTCCGAGAGTTCCCCCTCGGGCGGGAGCGCGGAGTCCGGCGGGTACTGGCCGTCGATGATCGCGGTGAGCAACTGCTCGGCGAGGTCGTCCGAGAGCGACATGGCGGGAACCTCTTCGTTCGGAACGTTCGGAACGTTCGGTTTCGTTCGGCGGCGACATCTGACGTCAGACATCTGATGTCTACGTGCCGGAAACAATGACACCTGGGAAAGGGGGCGTCAATAGAGGACCCGAATATCGCCCAGGCTCAGACTGGCTCCGGACTCTCCGTGTCCGCGTGGCTGTGGTCCGACCGCGGCTTCGGCGCGGGGTGGGCCCGGCTGAGCGCCTCGCCCTCCACGTCGAGGTGCGGCAGGATCCGGTCCAGCCAGCGGGGCAGCCAGGCCACCTTGTCGCCGAGGAGGGCGAGGACACCCGGGACGAAGGCCATGCGGACGACGAACGCGTCGAACAGGACGGCGACCGCGAGCCCGAAGCCGATCGTCTTGATCATGGAGTCGTCGGCGGTGACGAAGCCGGCGAACACCGCGATCATGATGAGCGCGGCCGCGGCCACCACCCGGGCGCTGTACCGGAATCCGGTGGTGATGGACTCGCCGGCGCCCTGTCCGTGGACGTAGGCCTCACGGATCCGGGAGACCAGGAACACCTCGTAGTCCATGGCGAGTCCGAAGACGATGCCCACCAGGAAGATCGGCATCAGGCTCATGATCGGCCCGGTCGCCTCGACCCCGATCAGCGAGGCACCCCAGCCCCACTGGAAGACGGCGACCACACAGCCGAGCGCGGCGAGCACCGAGAGCAGGAAGCCGATCGCCGCCTTGAGCGGGATGAAGATCGACCGGAACACCATCAGCAGCAGCACCACGGCCAGGCCCACCACCACGATCAGGTAGGGGATCAGGGCCCGCTGGACCTTCTGGGCGACGTCGATGTTCAGCGCGGTCGTGCCGGTCACCTCGAAGGTCGCCCCGGTCCCGGCCACGGTCGCCGTACGCTCGTCACGGATCGTGTGGACGAGGTCCTCGGTCTTCTTGTCGGTGGGCGCGTCGGCCGGCACCGCGGTGAAGACGGCGGTGTCGCCCGCGGCGTTGAAGCGGGGCGCGCCGACCGAGACGACACCCGGTGTGGCGCCGATCTTCTTCTCGATCGCCGCGACGGCGGCCTTCGGATCGTCGGCGCCCTTCGCGTCGACCACGACGGTCAGCGGGCCGTTGAAGCCGGGCCCGAACCCGGCGGCGAGGTCGTCGTAGGCCCGCCGCTCGGTGGTGGAGGTGGGCTTGGCCTCGTCACCGGGCATGCCCAGCTGGAGGCTGAGGACGGGGATGGCGAGCACGACGAGGATCACCATCGCGCTGAACCGCACGGGGAAGGGATGGCGCTGCACGAACTCCGCCCAGCGGCTGCCCCGGTTGCCCAGCACCCCCTGCACGCGCCGGCCGGTGAGCCGGTAGCGGCGGGACAGGACGGCCCGCGGCCAGAAGCCGATCAGCGCCGGCACCAGCGTCAGACACACCAGGACGGCGACCACGACCGCGCCGGCCGCGCACAGGCCCATCTTGGTCAGCATGGGGATGCCGACGACCGACAGCCCCACGAGCGCGATCACCACGGTGAGCCCCGCGAAGACCACCGCCGAGCCCGCCGTACCGACCGCCAGCCCGGCCGCCTCCCGCTCCGGGTGCCCGTTGGCCCGCTCCTCGCGGTAGCGCGAGACCACGAACAGGGCGTAGTCGATACCGCAGGCCAGGCCCAACATCGTGGCCAGCGTGCCGGTCGTCGAGGACAGGCCGAACGTGGTGGCCAGCGCGGTGATCGCGGTCATGCTGATGCCGACGCCGAGCACCGCCGTCAGCAGCGGCAGCCCGGCCGCGGCCATCGAGCCGAAGGTCACCAGCAGCACCACGGCCGCGACCAGGATGCCGATCACCTCGCCCAGGCCGCCCGCCCCGGGCGTGCTCGCCAGCGCGGTGCCGCCCATCTCCACGGTCAGCCCCGCGTCCCGGGCCGACCGGGCCGCGTCCCGCAGGGTGTCCTTCGCGGCGTCGGTGAGCTGGTCGGCGGCCACCGTGTAGGTGAGGGACGCGTACGCCGTCGAGCCGTCCTTGCTCACCGCCTGCGCCTGGAACGGCCCGACGGCCGAGGCGACCTGCTGCCCGTCCGCGGCCTCGGCCACCGCCTTGTCGATGGCCGCCCGGTTGGCGGCCGAGGTGACCTTCTCCCCGGAGGGCGCCACGAACACCATCCGCGCACTCGCGCCGTCCGCCTGAGCACCCGGGAACCGCTCCTCCATCAGGTCGAACGCCCGCTGCGCCTCGATCCCCGGCATGGTGAACGTGCTGTCGGGCCCCTCGGACGCCTTGGCGGACGCGAAGCCGAGCGCGCCCAGCACCACGACCCACAGGACGGTCACGTACCAGCGTCGCAGGAAGGCGAAGGACCCCAGACGGAACAGCAGCGAAGCCATCGATCCGCACTCCTCGTGATCGGCCCCCTTTGGTGATCAAAGTGTGGGGCCGGGCTCCGAAGGCCGCACGTCGGAGCCTCCCCGCGGGACAGGGCCAGGTGTACGGCGGTCCGGGTGTGATTCACAGTTGCCAGGAGTCCGGCCGCTGACTGGGGTGCGTCGGAGTAGAGGTCGGCACGCGAGGCCAGAAGGCGGCAGATGCTCACAACTTCCTTACACCGCGGCACCTTTGGACGGTGAAGAGGCGATGTGATCTGGATCACGTCAGCTTGCTGTCAGGTTGCTGGCGGGATGGTGTCAGCCCCGCCTGTTTGCATGTGCTCATCGAGGCCTCGACCCCTTCGCCCCGGCGCTCCGCCCCCTCGCGGAGCCCCCCCGCCACCGAGGAGAACCATGGCCGACACCGTCACCGGGCCCCGGCCCGAAGTCCCCGACTTCCCCATGGAGCGTTCCGCCCGCTGTCCCTTCGACCCGCCGCCCGGTCTGCGGAAACTCCAGGAGGAGGGGCCGCTGGCGAAGGTCCGGCTCTGGGATGGTACCGAGCCCTGGCTGGTGACCCGGTACGCCGAGCAGCGGGCGATCCTGGGCGACGCCCGGGTCAGCGCCGACACCGACCAGCCCGGATATCCCCCCAAGGCCGGTTCCGACGGCAGCGAGGGGAAGCTCGGCTTCATCATGATGGACGACCCTGAGCACGCCCGGCTGCGCCGGATGGTGACCGCGCCGTTCGCCATCAAGAAGATCGAGGCCATGCGCCCCGCCGTGCAGAAGATCGTCGACGACCTGATCGACGGCCTGCTGGCCGGCCCCAACCCGGTGGACCTGGTCGAGGCATTCGCCCTGCCGGTGCCGTCGCTGGTGATCTGCGAGCTGCTGGGCGTGCCGTACGAGGACCATGAGCTGTTCCAGGAGAACACCAAGACGATGGTCCGCTCCACGGCGACGCCCGAGGAGCGGGGTGCGGCGACCCGGGAGATGGCCGGCTATCTGGCAGGCCAGATCACCAAGCGGCTCGCCGAGCCGCAGGACGATCTGCTCTCCAGCATCGCCGGCCGGGTCCCCACCGGTGAACTCACCCACCGGCAGGCGACGGAGATGGCGCTGCTCCTGCTGATCGCCGGGCACGAGACGACGGCGAACATGGTCGCCCTGGGTACCGCCGCCCTCCTTCAGCACCCGGACCAGCTCGCCCTCCTGCGCGAGACGGACGACCCCAAGCTGGTCGCCTCGGCGGTCGAGGAACTCCTGCGCTACCTGCACATCACCCACCTGGGCCGCCGGCGCGCGGTGACCGAGGACATCGAGATCGGCGGCCAGGTCATCAAGGCCGGCGAGGGCGTGATCATGGTCAACGAGATCGGCAACCGCGACCCCGAGGTCTTCGCCGACCCCGACCGCCTCGACATCACCCGCGACGCCCGCCGCCATGTCGCCTTCGGCTTCGGCATCCACCAGTGCCTGGGCCAGCCCCTGGCCCGCATGGAACTCCAGGTCGTCTACAGCACGCTGTACAAGCGCATCCCCACCTTGAAGCTGGCCTGTGCGCTGGAGGACGTGAAGTTCAAGAACGACGCCTTCATCTACGGCGTCCACGAGCTGCCGGTGGCCTGGTGACGGACAACACGACCATCAAGAGGAGAAAACCATGAAGGTGGAGCTGGAAGCCGACAAGTGCGTCGCCTCGGGGCAGTGCGTGCTCGCCGCGATGGAGGTCTTCGACCAGGACGACGACGGCATCGCGATCCTGCTGGAGGAACAGGTCGGCGAGCACCAGCTCGACGACGTCAAGGAAGCGATCGCCGTCTGCCCGGCCGCGGCCATCCGGCTGGTCGACCAGTGAGGCGGATCGCCGTCGTCGGCGCCTCGGCCGCCGGGCTCGCCGCCGCCGAGACGCTCCGTCGCGAAGGCTACGACGGCACGATCACGCTCGTAGGAGACGAACCGCTCGCCCCGTACGACCGCCCGCCGCTGTCCAAGCAGCTGCTGTCCGGCGAGTGGCAGCCCGGGCGACTCGCCCTGCGTACCGCCGACGACCTGACCGCTCTCGACCTGGACCTGCGGCTCGGCGTGGCCGCGACCGGCCTCGAACTCGCCGAGCGGACCGTGCGGTTGGCCGACGGCTCGACAGTGTCGTACGACGGACTGGTCATCGCCACCGGTGTCCGGCCGCGCCGACTGCCCGGCGACGGCGGGCACGTGCTGCGCACCCTGGACGACGCGCTGGCTCTGCGTGAACGGCTCGGGCCCGGGCGGCGGTTGGTCATCGTCGGTGCCGGGTTCCTCGGCGCCGAGGCCGCCGCGGTCGGTCGGCGGCTCGGTTGCGAGGTCACGCTGCTCGAACCCGCCCCGGTTCCGCTGGCCGCCGCGGTAGGTACGGAGGTCGGCGAGTTGCTGACCCGCGTCCATCTGGAACAAGGGGTCAACCTGCGCTGCGGGGTCACCGTCGGCGCGGTGACCGAGGACGGCGTCCGGCTCGCGGACGGTGAATTCGTCGAGGCGGACGAGGTGTTGGTGGCGATCGGTTCGGTGCCCAACACCGGGTGGCTGGAGGGCAGCGGCCTGTCGGTGGGCGACGGCGTGGTGTGCGACGAGTACTGCGAGGCCGCGAAGAACGTCTACGCGGCCGGTGACGTGGCCCGCTGGTACAACCCGCTGTTCGGCACCTCGATGCGGATCGAGCACCGCACCAACGCGGCCGAGCAGGGCATGGCGGCCGCCCGCAACCTCCTCGCCGCCCCGGAGGCGCGCAAGCCGTTCGCGCCGGTGCCGTACTTCTGGTCCGACCAGTACGACATGAAGGTCCAGGCGTACGGGTTCCTGCGCGGCCACGACGAAGTCGCCGTCGTCGACGGCGACTTGGCCGAACGCCGGTTCGTGGCCGTCTACCGCACCGGCGACCGCGTCAGCGGCGCCCTCGCGGTGGGCATGCCGCCCAAGGCCCTGCGTCAGTGGCGCCAGGCCATCGCGACCCGGGCGGCCTGGGACCAGACCGTCCCCGTCCAGGCGTAACCCGCCACAGAGCCCCACAGAGGAGAAAGACGATGTCCACCATTTCCTCAGGTCCCCCGCCTGCCGCGCCCTCGCACGAGGAGCGTCTGCTGATCGGCGGGGAGCTCCGTGGCGCCGCGGACAGCGGCACGTTCGAGGTGATCAACCCGGCGGACGGCACCGTTCTGGGCAAGGTCGCCGACGCGAACCCGGAGGACATGTCCGACGCGATCGCCGCTGCTCGGTGCGCGTTCGACGAGACGGACTGGGCGGTCGACCACCAGTTCCGCAAGCAAGCACTGACCCAGCTCCTCGACGCGCTGACCGAGGAGAAGGAGGAGCTGCGCGAGGAGCTGATCGCCGAGGTCGGCGCTCCGCGCATGCTCACCTACGGCGCTCAGCTGGAGGAGCCTCTGCAGAAGTTCCGCTGGCACATCGACCACATCGACCAGTTCGAGTGGGCACGCCGACTGCCCGACGCCGCCAACCGGTTCACCAACGAGCCCACCGAGCGGTGGGTGGTCAAGGAGGCCATCGGCGTCGTCGCCGCCATCACCCCCTGGAACTTCCCCTTCGGACTGCTGCTCGCCAAGCTCGCCGGCGCTCTCGCCGCCGGCAACACGGTTGTCGCGAAGCCCGCACCCGAGACGCCCTGGAACGCCACCCGCATCGGACGGCTTATCGCCGAGCGCACCGACATCCCGGCCGGTGTGGTCAACATCGTGCCGACCAGCAACCTGGACGCGGCTGAACTCCTGCTGACGGACCCGCGCGTCGACATGGTGTCGTTCACCGGCTCCACGGCCACAGGGCAGCGCATCCTCGAACTCGCCGCGCCGACGTTCAAACGCACCATGCTCGAACTCGGCGGCAAGAGCGCGTCGATCATCCTCGACGACGCGGACCTCGCCCAGGCGATCCCGCAGGCGCTCGGAGCGCTCGCCCACTCGGGCCAGGGCTGCGCGCTGCCGACCCGGCTGCTCGTGCACCGCAAGGTCTACGACCAGGTCGTCGCCGGCCTCACGCAGGCGTTCCAGCAGGTGTCCTGCGGCGATCCGCAGGACCAGGCCACGCTGGCCGGCCCGGTCGTCTCGGCCCGGCAGCGCGACCGTATCGCCGACTACATCCGCGTCGGCCAGGAGCAGGGCGCGACGCTCGCCGCCGGCGGCGGTGTCCCCGACCGTCCGGGCTTCTGGGTCGAGCCGACCCTCTTCGTCGACGTCGACAACGACTCCACCATCGCGCAGGAGGAGATCTTCGGGCCGGTTCTCACCGTGACCCCGTTCGACACCGACGAGGAAGCGATCCGGCTGGCCAACGCCAGCCGGTACGGCCTGGCCGGATACGTCGCCTCGGCCTCGACGGAGCGGGCGCTGCGCATCGCGCGCGCCGTCCGCGCTGGCAGCCTCATGGTCAACGGTGGCTCCTTTTCCGGCGGGGACGCCCCGTTCGGCGGTTACAAGGCCAGCGGCATCGGGCGCGAAGGCGGTCGCGAGGGCTTCGAGGCCTTCACCGAGACCAAGACCATCGGATCCGCGCTCGCGCTCCCGCTCTCCTGACGCAATCCCCCTGAGAGGAACTGGGCACATGAACGACTACTTGGACTACACCGGCAAGACCGCGGTCGTGACCGGCGCCGCCTCCGGCATCGGCAGGGCGACCGCTCGGCGGCTCGTCGAGCTGGGCGCCGAGGTCCACGCCATCGACTACGCGCAGACCGAACTGGCGGGGCTCGCCTCCGCGACCCAGGCGAACCTGGCGGTACGGGAGGACATCGACCGGGCTTTCGCCTCGCTCCCCGAGTACATCGACGCGTTCTTCGGTGTGGCCGGAGTCTCCGGTCTCCAGCACGACTACAACACGACCTTGCTGATCAACTTCGGCGCCTACAAGTACATCTCGGACACCTACCTGGGGACGCGGATGCGCGACGGCGGCGCCGTCCTCTACGTGACCTCCATGGGCGGCGTGAACTGGGAGCGCTACCAGGAGGAACTCGAAGAGCTGATCCAGGCCGAGGGGTGGGACACCCTCGTCAAGGCGTTCGAAGGACTCGGGCTCAACGACCAGCCCGGGGCGGCCGCCTACGCCCTCTCGAAGAGGCTGCTCAACCTCTTCATGGCGCACAGCGCCACCGCACTGGCGAGTAGCGGAATCCGGGTCAACGCCGTGCTCCCCACGAGCACCGAGACGGGCCTGACGTCGGACTTCGCCGTGATGTCCGGCGGACGTGAGTCGCTGGAGTCGCGCGCCGGTCTGATCCAGCGCCTGGCCACACCGGAGGAGATGGCGGACCCCATCGTGTTCCTCAACTCCCGTGCGGCGCGGTACATCTCCGGCCAGCCGCTCATGGTCGACTTCGGCGCCCGCAACCTGCAGCTCCTCGGCCGCACGACCGACACACTGGACCGCCCGTTGATCAAGGACGCGTAGGTGGCAGGCGTCTGATTCCCGGCGGTACGCCGGGAGGGGTGTGCGAATGCCGCGTACCCGTCCCGGCGTCAGGCGGATGCCCCGTCGTTCTCCAGGGCCGGTGCCAGGAGATGGCACAGGGCGTCGGCCAGCAGGCGCAGCGGGTCCGCGGTGTCCGACGGCCACCCGGCGGCGATCCACATGGAGAAGAACGACTCGGTCTGCAGCACCGCCATCAGCGCCCGCTGGCGGGCCTCCCCGGGGTCGGTGCCCCGCCAGCGGTCGGGGTGCCCGAGGAGGAGGCCGACGTAGTGCTCGTGCGCCTTGAGATACTGTGTGCGGCTCTCACTGAGACTCCGGAAGGCCCCCGGGGCCGCCGCGTTGGTGACCCGGCGGATGGGCGCCATCTCCCGCCAGCGGGTCTCCGCGTCGTCGAGCCAGGCCCGGATGCCGGCCGGCGTCCACCGCGGGAGTGCGGCCAGTTCGGCGTACGCCTCGCCCATCAGGCCGTACACCCGGTTCACGAGCGCGTCGACGATCTCGGCCTTGCCGGGGAAGTGGGCGTAGACCGTCACCCGGGTCACCCCCGCGGCCTGCGCGATGTCCTCCATGCGCGCGTCGAGAAAGGACTTCTCGGCGAACACCGCGACGGCCGCGTCGAGCAGTCGGCGGTGCGTGAGCTCTTTCTGCTCTTCGCGCAGGTTCTTGCGGGGTGTCGGCTCCATGCACCCAGTCTCTGCTACGAGCGCCGTACGACTTCACCATACGCCGTGTATGGTGACCTGATGTCGCCATACGCAGCGTATAGCGAATTGAGAACCTGCCGAGGAGCGCAGTGAACGAGTCGAGTTCCACGGAGACATCTCCCGCATCCCGTCGGCAGATACTGAAGGTGCTCAGCGGTCTGCTCCTCGCCCTCTTCGTCTCGACCCTCAGCAGTACGGTGGTCTCCAGCGCGCTGCCGAACATCATCGGATCGGTGCACGGGACGCAGACCCAGTACACGTGGGTCGTCACCGCGTCCCTGCTCACCACGACGGCCACGACTCCGATCTGGGGCAAACTCGCCGACCTCTTCAGCAAGAAGACGCTGCTCCAGGCCGCCATCGTCATCTTCGTGCT
>NZ_JBEYVC010000252.1:0-12265 GCF_040643855.1 Streptomyces sp. NPDC047072
TCGGGGGGCCCTGTGCCTCTACACCTGTGGCCCCGGGGGGTGTTTGACCCCCATAAACCCCGCAAAACCCACCCCGGCACTCGTGTGTTGAGACGGCGACAGAGGCGGCCGTACGACAACCCGGACAAGTACCCACCCCGCCGTTCCCCCGACCTGTGACGTGTGGCACCATGCTGGCCACCCACCCCCACCGGCACAGCCCTCACAGGAGACGCTCCTAGTGCAGCAATCCGCCGTCCCGGAACTGGCACACACGCACACCCGCCCGATCCACTGGGTCGCGACCGCCACCGCGGTGGCCGGAGTCGTGGCGCTCTCCTCGATCCTCCAGCCCAATCCGGCGACCGCCGCCCAGGCGGCCGGCCCCCAGTCGCAGGCCGCCCCCACCGTCGCGACGGCCCCCGACCCCGCGGACGTGCGCTTCCCCCTCGACTGCGGCCCCGTCGTCAAGACGAAGGTGCAGAAGGAGGTCACCGGCGACCTCGACGGCGACGGACGGCCGGAAACCGTCGTCGTGGTGCACTGCGACGCGGCCATGGGCACCCCGCCCGACGGCGTCTACGTCATCACGCGCGCGTCCGGCACCGGTGACCCCAGAGTGGTCGCGACCCTGCTGAACCCCAAGAGCCGCAACACGGTGACCGACTTCACGCTGAGTGACGGAGTCGTACAGGCGACCCTGCTCGGCTACTCCACGGCGGACGTGCCCAGTTGCTGCCCCGACGTGAAGGAGAAGGCCCAGTGGGAGTGGAAGGACGGCGCCTTCCTCAGGTCCACACCGGCCGGAACACACACCGTCTGACCGAAGCGCTCACATCTGTGAGGAAACGGACAGGAGTCACGCGGGGTGACTTTCCGGTCACGCCGCGTCGGGCCCGTGGACCTCGACCCTGTCCGAAACTCGACGTACATGGATGCACTCGCCCGGACACTCCTTCGCCGAGTCCACCACATCGGTCAGAAGCGGAAGCGGAACCGGCGTCGTCGCGCCCCTGTCCTGAAGGAGTTCGTCGTCAGCGCCCTTGACGTAGGCGAGACCGTCGATGTCCAGCTCGAACACCTCCGGCGCGTACTGGACGCAGATGCCGTCGCCGGTACAGAGGTCCTGGTCGATCCAGACCTCCAGTGCCTCACCGCCGGCCGTGGCCTCCTGCTGCACGATCGTCTCTCCTGCCGTTTGAACGTCGAGCTGTACGGGAATCCGGCCAGCTCTGACGGGTGTTGAACACTTTGACCCTACCTGGGCCTGGGTTCCAATCATCGTCGGTGGGTATTCCCCTGGCGTGAGGGAGAGCGCAAGGGTGAAGATCGGACACACCTCGACCGTCTTTGTGATCTAGGGGTTTCAATCGACACCCGCCCAGGTAGGGTCTGGAAGCGTCCAGCTCCCCTTGGAGGAGGTGAGGACCGTGGCAGCCCACGACGACGACATGAACCGCGGCATCCGCCCGGGACGAGGGTCCGACGACCCGTCCGGGCAGATTGCCTACCTTGAGCAGGAGATCGCCGTCCTGCGGCGCAAGCTCGCCGACTCTCCGCGGCACACGAGGATTCTCGAAGAGCGGATCGTCGAGCTGCAGACCAACCTGGCCGGCGTCTCCGCCCAGAACGAGCGACTCGCCAACACGCTCCGTGAGGCCCGCGACCAGATCGTGGCCCTCAAGGAAGAGGTCGACCGGCTCGCGCAGCCGCCGGCCGGCTTCGGCGTCTTCCTCGAAGCCAACGAGGACGGCACCGCCGACATCTTCACCGGCGGCCGCAAACTGCGGGTGAACGTCAGCCCCAGCGTCGACCTCGAAGAGCTCCGGCGCGGCCAGGAAGTGATGCTCAACGAAGCGCTCAACGTGGTCGAGGCCATGGAGTACGAGCGCGTCGGGGACATCGTCACCCTCAAGGAGATCCTCGAGGACGGCGAACGCGCCCTGGTGCTCGGGCACACCGACGAGGAACGGGTGGTACGGCTCGCCGAGCCGCTGCTGGACGTCACCATCCGCCCCGGCGACGCCCTGCTGCTCGAACCCCGCTCCGGCTACGTCTACGAGATCGTCCCGAAGAGCGAGGTCGAGGAACTCGTCCTCGAAGAAGTCCCCGACATCGGCTACGAGCAGATCGGCGGCCTCGGCGGCCAGATCGAGGCCATCCGCGACGCGGTCGAGCTGCCGTACCTCTACCCGGACCTGTTCAAGGAGCACGAACTGCGCCCGCCCAAGGGCGTCCTGCTCTACGGACCCCCCGGATGCGGCAAGACGCTCATCGCCAAGGCCGTCGCCAACTCGCTGGCCAAGAAGGTCGCCGAGGTCACCGGCCAGGCCCAGGGCAAGAGCTTCTTCCTCAACATCAAGGGCCCCGAGCTCCTGAACAAGTACGTCGGCGAGACCGAGCGGCAGATCCGCCTCGTCTTCCAGCGTGCCCGGGAGAAGGCCAGCGAGGGCACCCCCGTCATCGTCTTCTTCGACGAGATGGAATCCCTCTTCCGCACCCGCGGCTCCGGCGTCAGCTCGGACGTGGAGAACACCATCGTCCCCCAGCTGCTCGCCGAGATCGACGGTGTCGAAGGCCTGCAGAACGTGGTCGTGATCGGCGCCTCCAACCGCGAGGACATGATTGACCCCGCCATCCTGCGCCCGGGCCGCCTGGACGTGAAGATCAAGATCGAGCGTCCCGACGCCGAGGCCGCCAAGGACATCTTCGGCAAGTACCTGACCGAGCGCCTCCCGCTGCACGCCGACGACCTAGGCGAGCACGGCGGCAGCAAGTCCACCACCGTCGAAAGCATGATCCAGACGGCCGTGGAACACATGTACGCCGAATCCGAGGAAAACCGCTTCCTGGAAGTCACCTACGCCAACGGCGACAAGGAAGTCCTCTACTTCAAGGACTTCAACTCCGGCGCCATGATCGAGAACATCGTGGGCCGCGCCAAGAAAATGGCGATCAAGGACTTCCTCGACCACAACGCCAAGGGGCTTCGGGTCTCCCACCTCCTCCAGGCCTGCGTGGACGAGTTCAAGGAGAACGAGGACCTGCCCAACACCACCAACCCGGACGACTGGGCCCGGATCTCCGGAAAGAAGGGCGAGCGGATCGTCTACATCCGTACCCTCATCACCGGAAAGCAGGGCGCGGACACCGGACGATCCATCGACACGGTGGCGAACACCGGCCAGTACCTGTAAAAGCGGGGCGGCTGCGGGTGCCCTTTCCGGGGTACCCGCAGCCGACTGTTTTTCAGCGAACGCTCGCGAGGACAGCAAATGATCTCCCCACCAGCGCGGAGCCGTTCTAGGCTCTTCGGTACCGCCGAGTCGCGCAGTGCGGGGACGGGCACCGCACACGCACCGGAGCGCCAGCGGTACTTGAGCGCCGCCCCCGACCGAGGGCGCCGCCGGGCAAGGAGGGCCGCATGACCGTACGGCGAGTAATGGGCATCGAGACGGAGTACGGGATCTCCGTCCCCGGCCACCCCAACGCCAATGCCATGCTCACCTCGTCCCAGATCGTCAACGCCTACGCGGCGGCGATGCACCGGGCCCGCCGGGCCCGCTGGGACTTCGAGGAGGAGAACCCGCTGCGGGACGCGCGGGGCTTCGACCTCGCCCGCGAGGCCGCCGACTCCAGCCAGCTCACCGACGAGGACATCGGCCTCGCCAACGTCATCCTCACCAACGGCGCGCGGCTCTACGTCGATCACGCACACCCCGAGTACAGCGCACCCGAGGTCACCAACCCACGCGACGCCGTCCTCTGGGACAAGGCCGGCGAGCGCATCATGGCCGAGGCCGCCGAACGCGCGGCCCAGCTCCCCGGCGCCCAGCCCATCCACCTCTACAAGAACAACACCGACAACAAGGGCGCCTCCTACGGCACGCACGAGAACTACCTGATGAAGCGGGAGACCCCCTTCTCGGACATCGTGCGCCACCTCACGCCGTTCTTCGTCTCCCGCCAGGTCTTCGCCGGAGCGGGCCGCGTCGGCATCGGCCAGGACGGCCACGAACACGGCTTCCAGCTCAGCCAGCGCGCCGACTACTTCGAGGTCGAGGTCGGCCTCGAGACGACACTGAAGCGCCCGATCATCAACACCCGCGACGAGCCCCACGCCGACGCCGAGAAGTACCGCCGGCTGCACGTGATCATCGGCGACGCGAACCTCTCCGAGATCTCGACATACCTCAAGCTGGGCACGACCGCCCTGGTCCTGTCCATGATCGAGGACGGCTTCATCGCCGTCGACCTGGCAGTGGACCAGCCCGTCCGCACCCTCCACCAGGTCTCCCACGACCCGACCCTGCAGCGCCTGGTCACGCTCCGCAGCGGCCGGACACTCACCGCGGTACAACTCCAGATGGAGTACTACGAACTCTCCCGCAAGTACGTCGAGGAGCGTTTCGGGGCCGACGCCGACGAACAGACCAAGGACGTCCTCGCCCGCTGGGAGGACACGCTCAACCGCCTGGAGAACGACCCCATGAGCCTCGCCGGCGAGCTCGACTGGGTCGCCAAGCGGGAACTCATGGAGGGCTACCGGCGCCGTGACGGCCTCGACTGGGACGCGGCCAAGCTGCACCTCCTCGACCTCCAGTACGCCGACGTACGCGCCGAGAAGGGCCTCTACAACCGTCTCGCGGCCCGTGGGCGTATCAAGCGGCTGCTGGACGAGCAGGACGTCGAGCAGGCCCGTACGAAGCCGCCGGAGGACACGCGCGCGTACTTCCGGGGGCGGTGCCTGGAGCAGTACGCCGACGACGTCGCCGCGGCCTCCTGGGACTCGGTGATCTTCGACCTGCCCGGGCGGGACTCCCTCCAGCGCGTCCCAACCCTCGAACCGCTTCGCGGAACGCGAAATCACGTCAAGGAGCTTCTGGATCGCTGCCGGACCGCAGAAGACCTGGTCAGGGTCCTGTCGGGCGGCTGAGCGGGTCCGTCGGCCGGGTGCTCCCGCAGGGTGGAAAACCCGGCCAGAGGGAATCATCGAGATGGCCCCCGTACGTTGTAGGAACTGCGGGGCCGATGTCAGTCCCTGCAAGTAGGGTCTGATCAAGAACGTCGAACCGAGCGGGGTGAGGGGTTATGGCGACCAAGGACACCGGCGGCGGACAGCAGAAGGCGACGCGCTCCACGGAGGAGGTCGAGGAACAGACCGCGGAGGCGCAGGGTTCCGAGGACCTCAAGGAGCGCCACGAGAAGCTGAGCGACGACGTGGACTCCGTCCTGGACGAAATCGATGATGTCCTAGAGGAGAATGCGGAGGACTTCGTGCGCTCCTTCGTTCAGAAGGGCGGGCAGTAAGCCGCTTTTCCCTTCGATTCGAAGGTGGACGGGGTGGAGTGGTGGCAGGCGACTCCGAGGTGAAGCGCTGCGCGCGGTGCGGTGAGTCCAAGCCGCGCGCAGCCTTCGCGCTCAAGCGCACGAACCTTGACGGCTTGCAGCACCGTTGCCGTGATTGTGCTGCTGAATCCGACAGGAAGCGGCAGCAGGCCATGGGCAGGTCATTGCCCGAGCTCGGGGGCATCCCCGAGGGATACAAGCACTGCCAGGGGTGCGGCGAAAGCAAGCCGTACTCGGAATGGCACCGGAAAGCCTCGGCCTCGGACGGGCGGGCGTCGCGTTGTAAGGCATGCCGCGCCATAGAAGCTCGTGCGAATCGCTTGGGGCGCAACTACGGCATGACCGAGGCCGAGCGTGACGAGCGGGTCGCATCTCAACACGGGCTCTGCGCGATCTGCTTGACAGCCCCCGCCGTTCATGTGGATCACTGCCACAAGACGGGTAGGGTCCGTGGCGTACTGTGCTTCAACTGCAATTCCGGCCTCGGCCTGTTGAGGGACGACCCCGACGTGATCAACCGAGCTGCCGATTACCTGGAAGGAAACGCGTGGAAGCCAACACTCGTAGCACCGGGCGTCTACCAGCTGCCTTCCTGACGCCTGGGTCGTCGTCGTTCATGGACTTTCTGTCCGAGCATCAGCCGGAGATGCTGCCGGGGAACCGGCAACTGCCGCCCACGCAGGGTGTGATCGAGGCGCCGCACGGGACGACGATCGTGGCGGTCACCTTCCCCGGAGGGGTCGTGCTCGCCGGTGACCGGCGGGCGACCATGGGGAACGTCATCGCCCAGCGGGACATCGAGAAGGTGTTCCCGGCGGACGAGTACTCCGCCGTGGGGATTGCCGGCACCGCGGGGCTCGCCGTCGAGATGGTGAAGTTGTTCCAGCTGGAGCTCGAACACTTCGAGAAGGTCGAAGGGGCTCAGCTGTCGCTCGAAGGCAAGGCGAACCGGCTGTCGACCATGATCCGGTCCAACCTCGGGATGGCGATGCAGGGCCTGGCCGTCGTGCCGCTGTTCGCCGGGTTCGACGTGGACCGGGCCAAGGGGCGGATCTTCTCCTACGACGTCACCGGTGGGCGCAGCGAGGAGCAGAACTACGCGGCCACCGGCTCCGGCTCGATCTTCGCGCGCGGTGCCATGAAGAAGCTCTTCCGTGACGACCTGACCGAGGAGCAGGCCACCACCCTCGTGGTGCAGGCTCTGTACGACGCGGCTGACGACGACTCGGCGACCGGTGGTCCCGATGTCGCCCGCCGGATCTACCCGATCGTCACCGTGATCACCGAGGGCGGCTTCCGCCGGCTCACCGAGACCGAGTCCTCCGAGATCGCCCGCTCGATCCTGGAGCGGCGGCTGGAGCAGCCCGACGGCCCGCGGGCCGCGCTGCTGTAGCCCGAGGGCCGGTTCTTTCAAGGTGATCGCAGTGACTTCCACAGAAAGGGACGGATAACCGGTGTCGACGCCGTTCTATGTCTCCCCCCAGCAGGCCATGGCCGACCGGGCGGAGTACGCCCGTAAGGGCATCGCGCGCGGCCGCAGTCTGGTCGTGCTCCAGTACGCCGACGGCATCGTGTTCGTCGGCGAGAATCCGTCCCGTGCGCTGCACAAGTTCAGCGAGATCTATGACCGGATCGGCTTCGCGGCCGCCGGCAAGTACAACGAGTACGAGAACCTGCGGATCGGTGGCGTCCGGTACGCCGACCTGCGTGGGTACACCTACGACCGTGACGACGTGACCGCGCGTGGTCTGGCCAACGTCTACGCGCAGACGCTGGGCACCATCTTCTCCTCGGCGGGCGAGAAGCCGTACGAGGTGGAGCTGGTGGTGGCGGAGGTCGGTGAGACGCCGGACGGCGACCAGATCTACCGGCTGCCGCACGACGGTTCGATCGTGGACGAGCACGGCTCGGTCGCGGTCGGCGGCAATGCCGAGTTGATCAGCAACTACCTCGACCAGCGCCACCAGGACGGCATGACCCTGGCGGAGGCGCTGAAGCTGGCGGTGCAGTCCCTGTCCCGTGAGTCGAACGGCACGCAGCGGGAGATCCCCGCGGAGCGCCTGGAGGTCGCGGTGCTGGACCGTACGCGTCCGCAGCAGCGCAAGTTCCGGCGGATCGTGGGCCCGCAGCTGTCGCGGCTGCTGGCGGAGGCCGACGGAGCGGTGACCGAGGTGGAGAGCGCCGAGGAGACCGAGGACTCCGAGGAGTAGGTCCGCCCGATTCTCGCGCTTTGCCTCACCCCTTGCTGTGCCCCGGCCGACTCCCGGCCGGGGCACAGGGCGTTCAGAGGGCGTTCGGGGGCGCCGTGGAGTCTCGTACGACCAATTCGACCGGGATGTCTCCCGCGCCGGGTGTGCGGCCGTCCAGGACGGCCAGGAGGGCCTGCATGCCGCGTTCGCCGACCAGCTCGGCGTCCAGTCGTACGGTGGTCAGTTCGGGGTCGATGGCGGTGGCGAGGGCGAGGTCGTCCAGGCCGGTGACGGAGACGTCGTCGGGGACGCGCAGGCCGAGGTGGCGCAGGGCCTTGTAGACGCCGGCGGCGATTTTGTCGTCGTCGCAGACCACGGCGGTGGGGCGTGGGCCGGGCGCGGCGAGGGCGGTCTCGGCGGCGGCGAGGGCGCCCGCGATGGTGAGGGGGGCGCGGGCGGTGCGGACGGTGGTGCCGTGGGTGTCGCCGACGCGTGCGGCGAGTTCGCGTGCGCGGATCTCGAAGGTCCAGGAGGGCACGTCGGCCGCGAGGTGCAGGAAGTGGCGGTGGCCGAGGCCGAGGAGGTGGTCGGTGACCTGGCGGACGCCGTCGGTGATGTCCAGGTTGACGGTGGCGGCGCCGAGGCTGCCGGTGGGGTCGCTGTCGAGCATGACCAGGGGGAGCTGGTCGCCGCGGATGGCGGTGAGGGCGTCGGCGGCCATGGAGGAGGCGATGACGCCGTCGAGGGCGGCCTGGGCGGAGGCGAAGGGGTCGCGGGCGGGGCCGATGCCCTCGGGGGAGGGGTAGAGGACGACGCCGAAGCCGTGTTCGGCGGCGACGCGCGCGGCGCCGGTGTAGACGCCGGCGAAGAACTCGTTGGTGAGGGCGGGGACGACGAGCAGGACGGTGCGGGTGCGGCCGAGACGGAGGTTGCGGGCGGCGAGGTTGGGGCGGTAGCCGAGGTCGCGGGCGGCCTCCCGGACGCGTTCGGCGGTGGTCTCGGAGACCCGGCCGCGCCACTTGTCGCCGAGTACGAGGGAGACGGCGGCCTGGGAGACGCCGGCCGCCTGGGCGACGTCACGGCTCGTGGGGCGCGTGCTGCTGCGTGCCACCGTGGGCGTGCTCCTTCGTCTGGACCTCCGGACAGCGCACATGGTACGTATGAGCGGTGGGGTTATACGTAACACGTTGAGAGGGGGCGGCGGTCCATGGCCGTGGGTTACCTGGAGATCCTCAGGGCGAGGCATGCGGTGCGTCTGCTCGCCGGCACGCTCGTGGGGCGGCTGCCGTGTGCCGTGGCCGCGATCGCCGTCGTGCTGTTCGTCCGGTCGCAGGGCGGCACCTACAGCTTCGCCGGGGCTCTGGCCGCGGTCTACGGAGTCGCCAACGCCGTAGGGCAGCCGCTGCTGGGACGGCTCGTGGACCTGCGGGGGCAGCCGCGTGTCCTGCTGCCCGCGGCGCTGGTCTCCGCGCTCGCCATGACCGCCTTCGCGCTCACGGGCACGGGTTCGCCGGCGCTCGCCTACGCGTGCGTGGCGCTCTCCGGGCTGTTCACACCGCCTCTGGAGGGCGGACTGCGGGCGCTGTGGTCCTCGGTCCTCAAGGGCGAGGGCCAGGTGCAGACGGCGTACGCGATGGACGCGGTCGCCCAGGAAGTCATGTTCACCGTCGGCCCGTTGCTGGTGACCCTGTGCGTGTCGCTGTGGTCGGCCCAGGTGGCGCTGGTGCTCGTCAACGTCGTCGGGGTGCTGGGCGCCCTCTCGGTGGTCCTCTCGCCGCCCTCGCGCGCGTGGCGTTCGGCGCCGCGCGAGGCGCACTGGCTGGGCGCGCTGCGCTCGCCGGGGCTCCTGGTGCTGCTCGGGGCGTTCCTGGCGGTGGGGATGGCGCTCGGCTCCATCGCGGTGGCGGCGGTCGCGTACGCGGACGGGCACGGCGGGGACGCGGTGTACGGCTGGCTGATGGCGGGCATCGGCTTCGGGGCGCTCGTCGGCGGCACGGCGTACGGGGCGCGGCGGTGGAGCGGGCCGCCGGAGCGGCGACTGCGGCTGCTGGTGGCCCTTCTGGCGGTGTGTTACCTGCCGCTCACGCTGACGCCGGGTCCGGTCGCCATGACGGCGCTCACGGCCGTCGCCGGTGTCTTCCTCGCGCCCTGTCTCGCCTGTGCGTTCGTCCTCGTCGACCGGCACGCGCCGCGCGGGACGGTCACCGAGGCGTTCTCCTGGATCGTGACGACGTTCACCGTGGGTTCCTCGGTCGGAACGGGCCTTGCGGGCCCGGTCGTCGAGTGGGGCGGGGCGGTGTGGGGCTTCGCCGTGCCCGGGGTCGCGGGCGGCGTGTCGCTGCTGGTCCTGCTGGTGACCGGGCGGGTCCTCGCAGCTCCCGGTGCGCGGCGGGTGGTTGCGGCTTCATCGGAAAATGATCCAAACCGTGCGGCCGAACCCCGTTTCAGCTCGGGGGATCGGGCGTAATGTTCAGTCATGGACCGCCGCATTTTCGGGCTGGAGAACGAGTACGGCGTCACGTGTACGTTCAGGGGACAGCGCCGCCTGTCTCCCGACGAGGTGGCGCGGTACCTCTTCCGCCGTGTCGTGTCATGGGGCCGCAGCAGCAATGTCTTTCTGCGAAACGGCGCCCGCCTCTATCTCGACGTCGGGTCACATCCGGAATACGCGACACCCGAATGTGACAACGTGACCGAACTGGTCACGCACGACAAAGCAGGCGAGCGCATTCTCGAAGGACTCCTGGTGGACGCCGAACGACGCCTGCACGAGGAAGGAATCGCGGGCGACGTCTACCTCTTCAAGAACAACACGGACTCGGCCGGCAACTCCTACGGCTGCCACGAGAACTATCTCGTCGCACGCCACGGGGAGTTCTCCCGGCTCGCGGACATCCTCATTCCCTTCCTTGTCACCCGCCAGCTGCTGTGCGGCGCGGGCAAGGTTCTGCAGACCCCGCGGGGCGCCGTCTACTGCGTGAGCCAGCGGGCCGAGCACATCTGGGAGGGCGTCTCCTCGGCGACGACCCGTTCCCGGCCGATCATCAACACCCGCGACGAACCGCACGCCGACGCGGAGCGGTACCGCCGTCTGCATGTCATCGTGGGCGACTCGAACATGTCCGAGACGACCATGCTCCTCAAGGTCGGCGCCACCGACCTGGTGCTGCGCATGATCGAGGCGGGCACCGTGATGCGCGACCTGACCCTGGAGAACCCGATCCGGGCGATCCGCGAGGTCAGCCACGACATCACGGGCCGGCGCAAGGTGCGTCTGGCCAGCGGCCGGGAGGCGTCCGCGCTGGAGGTGCAGCGCGAGTACTACGAGAAGGCCGTGGACTTCTGCGAGCGCCGGGGCATCCGCACCGGGACCGTGGAGCAGGTCCTGGAGCTGTGGGGCCGCACGCTGGACGCGATCGAGGCCGAGGACCTCGACCGGATCGGCACCGAGATCGACTGGGTCATGAAGTACAAGCTCATCGAGCGGTACCGGGCCAAGCACAACATGACCATGTCCCACCCGCGGGTCGCGCAGATAGACCTCGCGTACCACGACATCCACCGTCGTCGTGGCCTGTACTACCTGCTCGAGAGGAAGGGTCAAGCAGCGCGGATCTGCAACGACTTGAAGATCTTCGAGGGCAAGTCGGTGCCGCCGCAGACCACTCGGGCCCGGTTGCGCGGTGACTTCATCCGCAGGGCCCAGGAGCAGCGCCGGGACTTCACCGTCGACTGGGTCCACCTCAAGCTCAACGACCAGGCGCAGCGCACGGTGTTGTGCAAGGACCCGTTCCGTTCGGTCGACGACCGGGTCGAGAAACTGATCGCCGGAATGTGAGCGAACCGTTCCGGAACATCTCCGGAACGCAACACGGGCGCCGTACGTTTACCGTACGGCGCCCTTCTCACGCCGTAGAGTTGCGCGCACGCCATCAACAAGATCGACCGATTACGAGGCTCTCACCGTGCGCCGACGCTCCCTTCTCATCGCCGTTCCCGCAGGACTGGCCACACTCGCCGCCTGCGGCGACGACAAGTCCGACTCGAACGCGGCGAGCGACAGCGCGTCGCCCTCCCCGTCGGGCTCGGCCACCCCGGCGTCGGCCCCGAAGATCGTCGACGGCCCGCTGCCGGCGATCACCGCGGGCGCGAAGTTCGGTGAGAAGCCCACGGTCGCCAAGGGCACCGGCACTCCCTCGGAGAGCCTCGCGGTCAAGACGGTCATCGCGGGCGGCGGCACCACCATCGCCGAGGGCGACTACATCCAGGCCCACTACCTGGGCCAGATCTGGGACACGGCGAAGGTCTTCGACAACTCCTACGACCGCAAGACGCAGCTGCTCATCCAGCTCTCCCAGAACAGCATCATCGACGGCTGGCGGTACGCGCTAGCGGGCAAGAAGACCGGCAGCCGTGTCGAGTTCGCCGTCCCGCCGACCTGGGGGTACGGCAAGGAGGGCAACTCCCAGGCGGGCATCAAGGGCACCGACACCCTGGTGTTCGTGGTGGACGTGCAGAACACCTTCAACGCGAAGAGCTCCGCCAAGGGGAAGGCGGTCGCCCAGAGCGACGCCAAGCTGCCCAAGGTGGGCACCAACACGGACGGGGCGGCCCCCTCCATCGACATCCCCAAGGCCGACGCGCCGACCAAGCTGGTGGCGGACTACATCCTCGAGGGCGACGGCGACAAGGTCGAAGCGACCAGCACCCTGCTCGTCCAGTACAAGGGCGTCATCTGGGACACCGGC
>NZ_JBEYVC010000253.1:0-12082 GCF_040643855.1 Streptomyces sp. NPDC047072
TCAGGGAGCAAGCAGCGGCAGCTGATGCACGCCCCGGGCAGACACCCGCGCGTTCACGAACCTTGACCGGCTACACCACGTGGCGGGACACCATCGCCCGTTTCGGTACATGCACCCTGACGAGCCGGCCGGAAACGCGTGAGCCGGGAACGGAAGGAAGGTGTGTCATGGCCTCACCCATGTCCGCGGGGCGGTTTCTCGCCGTTCTGCGTGCGGAGGGCGCCATCGTCGTCGAGGTCGGGGACTGGGAGCACCACAACCGGAACCACAAGGGGCCCTGGGGCCCGGTGCACGGCGTGATGATCCACCACACCGTGACGCAGGGCAGCGAGCACACCGTGCAGCTGTGCCGGGACGGCTACACCGGCCTCCCCGGCCCGCTCTGCCACGGCGTGATCACCAAGGACGGCACCGTCCACCTCGTCGGCTACGGCCGCGCCAACCACGCCGGACTCGGCGACGACGACGTCCTGCGCGCGGTGATCGCCGAGACCGCCCTCCCCGCGGACAACGAGGCCAACACCGACGGCAACCGGCACTTCTACGGCTTCGAGTGCGAGAACCTCGGCGACGGCGAGGACCCCTGGCCCGAACCCCAGCTGACGGCGATCGAACAGGTCTCCGCCGCCGTCTGCCGCTACCACGGCTGGACGGAACGGTCGGTCATCGGCCACCTGGAGTGGCAGCCCGGCAAGATCGACCCGCGCGGCTTCACGATGGCCTGGCTACGCGGCCGTATCCGACAACGCCTGACCTGACACCGCAAGCCGCGTCGGACATCACCCCCCCCGGCGCCCCGCCCCGCACCCCACCCCCACACCGCACGCCACATCCACCGCCACCCCACCCGGCCCCCCAGGTCACAATGAGCACGTGACCGCCCTCGACCCCCTGCACCCCCGCCTCCCCTCCCCCGTGCAGGAGCTGTCCGACCCCCGCTTCGACCGCCACGGCCTGCGGCTCCTGCTCAAGCGCGACGATCTGATCCACCCGGAGCTGATCGGCAACAAGTGGCGCAAGCTCGCCCCGAACCTCGCCGCCGCGGCGGGCCGTACGGTCGTCACCTTCGGCGGCGCCTACTCCAACCACCTGCGCGCCACGGCCGCCGCCGGCCGCCTTCTCGGCCTGCCCACGGTCGGCGTGGTCCGCGGCCAGGAACTCGCCGACCGCCCGCTGAACCCCTCCCTCGCCCGGTGCGCGGCCGACGGCATGCGGCTCCACTTCGTCGACAGAGCGACGTATCGCCACAAGACGGATCCGGAGACGCTGGCCGGGATCCTGGCCGCGATCCTGCGCGCGGCGGACGCGAAGGACGCCTACGTCGTCCCCGAGGGCGGCAGCAACGCCGAGGCGGTACGCGGCTGTCGGGCCCTCGGCGAGGAGCTGCGCGGCCACGCCGACGTCGTCGCGATCGCCTGCGGCACGGGCGGCACCCTGGCCGGCCTCGCGGCGGGACTCGCCCCTGACCAGCACGCCCTCGGTATACCGGTCCTCAAGGGCGGCTTCCTGACCGCCGGCATACAGGCCCTGCAACACCGGGCGTTCGGCGGCCCGCGCGGCGACTGGCACCTGGACGACCGCTTCCACTGCGGGGGTTACGCCCGCACCACCCCCGAACTCGACGCCTTCGCCGAGGACTTCGAGGACCGCCACGGCCTGCCCGTGGAACGTCTCTATGTCGCCAAGTTGCTCCACGGACTCGTCAACCTCGCGACCGAGGGCGCCTTCACGCGCGGGACGACCCTCGCGGCGGTCGTCACAGGCCGACCGTTCCCTGACCAATGAGCCCACTGCGCCAAAGCCCCCTACTCCGACGCCTCCCGATACGCCGCCGCCTCCTCCAGGTCCAGCCTGCGCAGCAGCGTCCGCAGCATCTCGTCGTCGATGTAGCGGCCATCCCGGAGCTTCACGAACATCGTCCGCTCGGCGCCGATCATCTCGCGGGACAGCCGCCGGTAGGTGTCGTCCGCGGTCTCTCCGGTGAGCGTGTTGACCTGGCCGAGGCGTTCCCAGACGGCGTTGCGGCGGCGCTCCAGAACCTGGCGGAGGCGGTCGGCGAGGGGTCCGGGGAGGGCGTTGCGCTCGTCGGAGAGGAGTTCCTCCAGGCGGCGTTCGGCGGCCCGGGAGGCCTGCGCCTGGGCGTTGGCCTCGGCGAGTGTCTCGGCCTGCGCGTCCCGGCCGGGCAGCTTCAGGAGGCGGATCAGCGGGGGCAGGGTGACGCCCTGGACGACGAGGGTGCCGATGACCGTCGTGAAGGTCAGGAAGAGGATGAGGTTGCGCCCGGGGAAGGGCTCGCCGTCGTGCAGGGTCTCCGGGATGGAGAAGGCGATGGCCAGCGAGACCACGCCCCGCATCCCGGCCCAGGCGATGACGAAGGGGCCCTTCCAGGTGGGGTCGTCCTCACGCGCGCGGATCCGCGCCGACAGCACGCGCGGCAGGAAGGTCGCCGGATACACCCACACGAACCGGGAGACGACGACCACGAGGAAGACGGCGACCGCGTACCAGGCGGCGGGCCCGCCCTCGTACTCCCCGAGTCCCTTGAGGACGACGGGCAGTTGGAGTCCGATGAGGGCGAACACCGAGGATTCCAGGACGAAGGCGACCATTTTCCAGACCGCGTCCTCCTGGAGGCGCGTCGCGAAGTCGACCTCCCACGCGCGGTGTCCGAGGAAGAGCGCCACCACGACCACCGCGAGCACTCCGGAGGCGTGGAAGGACTCCGCGGCGGCGTAGGCGACGAACGGGATCAGCAGGGAGAGCGTGTTCTGCAGCAGCGGTTCCTTGAGGTGGGTGCGCAGCCAGTGGATCGGCACCATCAGCACCAGGCCGACCACGACACCGCCGACCGCCGCGAGCAGGAACTCCCCGATGCCGCCCGCCCAGGAGGCGCCCTCGCCGACCGCGGCCGCGAGCGCGACCCGGTAGGCGGTGATCGCGGTCGCGTCGTTCACCAGGGACTCACCCTGGAGGATCGTGGTGATCCGGGACGGCAGCCCCACCCGGCGCGCGACCGCGGTCGCCGCGACCGCGTCCGGCGGCGCCACCACCGCGCCCAGCACCAGCGCACCGGTCAGCGAGAGCCCCGGCACGATCTGGTAGGCCGCCCAGCCGACGACGAGGGTCGCGAAGAGGACGTAGCCCACCGACAGCAGCGCCACGGGCCGCAGTTGCGCCCTGAGGTCGAGGTAGGAGCTGTCGGTGGCCGCGGAGTGCAGCAGCGGCGGCAGGATGAGCGGCAGGACCACATGCGGGTCCAGCGTGTACTCCGGGACCCCGGGCAGATAGGAGACCGCCAGCCCGGCCGCGACCAGCAGCAGCGGCGCCGGCACGGGAGTGCGCCGAGCCGCCGCGGCGACCGCCGCGCTCGCCGCCACCAGCAACAGCAGTGGCATCACGTCCATGACCCTCGCCCGCCCTCGCTCATCGTCGTGCGCCCACCCTCGGTTTTTCCGCGCGGTCGTCCGCGCGCCCGTCGTAACCTGGCAATCATGAAACAGTGCACGCACGCCGACGCGCTGCCGCACCCGGCACCGCAGCCGCAGAGCGAGACCTGCCTGGAGTGTCTGGCCGAGGGCAGCCACCCCGTCCAACTCCGGTTGTGCCTCACCTGTGGTCACGTCGGCTGCTGCGACACCTCGCCGGGACAGCATGCGACGAAACACCACAAGGACTCCGACCACCCGATCATGCGCACGCACGAACCGGGCGAGGATTGGCGTTGGTGCTTCGTCGACCACGTCCTCGTGTGACGCTGTACGCATGTGACCCTGTACTCGTGTGACCCTGGACGACCGGATTCCAGCACGGTTCGACCGTCTGACGTCTGGGTACGTCAATCCGGCGCGCGTTCTTCCCAATTGGAGCCGCAGACCCCTAGACACGGAGCGTGTCCACAGTTTTACTGTGAGTGACTGCAAGGGGTTGGGGTCCTGGGGACAGGAAGTTTGAGAGCGCGATAGCGTCACCGCTGAACCACACGTCGCGTTACCCCGGGGGGCGACCCTCGGCCCCCGAATTGCTTGTACCACCTTGGAGGTGAGGGTGTCCCAGATCGCAGGCGAGCCCGCGACCCAGGACTTCGTGGAAGTCCGGCTGCCGGCCGCGGGTGCCTACCTGTCGGTGCTGCGCACGGCCACGGCCGGCCTCGCGGCCCGTTTGGACTTCACCCTCGACGAGATCGAGGACCTGCGCATCGCGGTGGACGAGGCCTGCGCGATCCTGCTTCAGCAGGCCGTGCCCGGCTCGGTGCTCAGCTGTGTCTTCCGCCTCGTCGACGACTCGCTGGAGGTCACCGTCTCGGCCCCGACCACGGACGGGCACGCGCCCGCGCGCGACACCTTCGCCTGGACCGTGCTGTCGGCCCTCGCGGGCAAGGTCTCGTCGGCCGTGGACGAGGACAAGACCGTTTCGATCAGCCTCTACAAACAGCGCGGCGCGGGACCCGGGCCGGCGTGAGGAACGGGGACGGGCCGGTGCGGGACGAAGAGCGCGGCACACAGGAGCTGTCGGCCGGGGGCGGGCACCGTCCGCCGTGCCCGGACGCCCTCGGCGAGGGCGGCTCCGGCGGTTCCCGGCGCATGGCGGACGGCATCGACGGCATCCCCGAGCAGGCCAGGCCCCACCCGGAGCAGGACGCCGGCGACACGACGGCGACCGGGCTCCTGGACGACGGGCCGCGTGATCGGAAAGGTGCCGTGCAGGGCGCGCCTCCGGCAGGGCCGGCCGGGGTCACCCCGGTCCGGACGGGGGCGACGGCTCGTGGAAGGGCGACGGGCGGGACGATGAGCGAGCACGAGCGAAACGCAGAGGACAGCGTGGCGGGCGCCCAGAGCGCGCCGGCCGCGCACCACGATCCACACGACCGCAGCGGGGCTCGCGCCCTGTTCGTCGAGCTGCGCACGCTGAAGGACGGCAGCCCGGAGTACGCGGAGCTGCGCAACCGGCTGGTCCGGATGCATCTGCCGCTCGTCGAGCACCTCGCGCGCCGCTTCCGCAACCGCGGCGAGCCGCTGGACGACCTCACCCAGGTCGCCACCATCGGACTGATCAAGTCGGTCGACCGCTTCGACCCGGACCGCGGCGTCGAGTTCTCGACGTACGCGACGCCCACGGTCGTCGGCGAGATCAAGCGGCACTTCCGCGACAAGGGATGGGCGGTCCGCGTCCCGCGCAGGCTCCAGGAGCTGCGCCTCGCGCTCACCACGGCGACCGCGGAACTCTCCCAGCTGCACGGCCGCTCGCCCACGGTCCATGAGCTGGCCGAGAAGCTGGGCATCTCGGAGGAGGAGGTCCTGGAGGGCCTGGAGTCCGCCAACGCGTACTCCACGCTGTCCCTGGACGTCCCCGACACCGACGACGAGTCCCCGGCGGTCGCGGACACCCTGGGCGCCGAGGACGAGGCCCTGGAGGGCGTCGAGTACCGGGAATCCCTCAAACCACTCCTTGAGGACCTCCCGCCGCGGGAGAAGCGAATCCTCCTCCTCCGCTTCTTCGGCAACATGACGCAGTCCCAGATCGCGCAGGAGGTCGGCATCTCCCAGATGCACGTCTCCCGCCTCCTGGCCCGCACCCTGGCCCAACTCCGCGAAAAGCTGCTGGTCGAGGAGTAGGGCTTCCTCGAAAGGGGCTTCGGCCCCGGTCCTACCGCTGGCCGTCCTGGGTGCGGCCCGGGCCCCTGATGCCGAGGGCCTGGGTCGTCTCCTGGTTGATCAGCAGGACGAGCGCGGCGACCGCGACGACCGCGAGCGCGATGCCCGCCGGGATGGCGACACTGTCGGCCTGGAGCAGGTTGTAGGCGACGGGCAGGGCCATGATCTGCGTGATGACGGCGGGGCCCCGGCTCCAGCTGCGCCGGGCGAGCAGTCCGCGCGCGGCGAGCAGCGGCAGCAGCGCGAGCACGATCAGGGTGATGCCGCCGGTGACCGCCGACTTCCGGTCGTCCGGGTCGCCCACCAACCCCTCGACGAGGATCCAGACCCCGCCGACGACGAGCGCGAGCCCTTCGAGTCCGGCCAGCGCGGCGGCGTACGTCAGCCGCCGCGGGCGCGGACCGGCGTTCTCGGGGGCGTCGGGGCTCTGCTCACTGCTCACCCCTGAAGCGTAGCCGTCGCCCTCACGCGGCAGACGCACGCGTTCGCTCCGGGGTTGACCTGCGCCCCCGTGGCAAGCCTCACGCCCGCAAGTCTTACGTGATCCCTACCTCGGCCTGTGCCCGGTACCCCCCAGTAGGTACGCTGCAACCCATGCGTGCACTTCTCGTGGTCAATCCGGCGGCAACCACCACAAGCGCACGTACGCGCGATGTGCTGATCCACGCGCTCGCGAGCGAGATGAAGCTCGAGGCGGTCACCACCGAGTACCGCGGCCACGCGCGCGACCTGGGCCGCCAGGCGGCCGAGAGCGAGGACATCGACCTGGTCGTGGCCCTCGGCGGCGACGGCACCGTCAACGAGGTCGTCAACGGCCTGCTGCACGCCGGCCCGAAACCCGAGCAGCTCCCCGGCCTCGCCGTGGTCCCCGGCGGCTCCACCAACGTCTTCGCCCGCGCCCTCGGCCTGCCGAACGACGCCGTGGAGGCGACCGGCGCCCTGCTGGACGCCCTGCGTGAGGGCAGCGAGCGCACGGTCGGCCTGGGCCTGACCTCGGGCACGCCCGGCACCGAGGACGAAGCGGTCCCGGGCCGCTGGTTCACCTTCAACGCCGGCCTCGGTTTCGACGCCGGTGTCGTCGGCCGGGTCGAGCAGCAGCGCGAACGCGGCAGGAAATCCACACACGCTCTCTACGTCCGCCAGGCCCTGCGCCAATTCCTCGGCGAGGCGCACCGCCGCCACGGCACCATCACCCTCGAACGCCCGGACGCGGAGCCGGTGACCGATCTGGTCCTCTCCATAGTGTCGAACACCTCGCCGTGGACGTTCCTGGGCAATCACCCGATGTACGCGTCGCCTAAGGCCTCGTTCGATAAAGGCCTCGACGTACTCGGTCTCAGCCGTATGACGACGACCGCGATCGCCCGATATGGCACCCAGTTGCTCACTTCGTCCCCCGAACGGGGCCCGCACGGCAAGCACGCCGTCTCACTGCACGACCTGGACCAGTTCACCTTGCATTCGAAGGTGCCTCTCCCCCTCCAGATGGACGGCGACCACCTCGGACTGCGTACGAGCGTGACGTTCACAGGCGTACGCCGTGCACTGCGTGTGATTGTGTGAGCAGAAAGGGCTGAAGTCCTTTCACTCGAACGTTTAGGCCAGGGTCCACCCCATGGAAGTACGGCTGTGACCTAGTCGACACCGAGGAATCAAAAAAAACTTTCCGGAAGGGGTTGTATCCGCCGCTGAGGTTTGCGAGTCTCTACGTGGCGGTCGGGACAGCCCGCAACACCAGCGTCCACAGACCACCGGAACCCCTCTTCGAATCACAGGACCTCACCAGGGAACTGGTAGGCGGCCCTTCACTTGTTGAGGGATTCGTGAAAGCGTTCACATTCACAAGCAACCCGCATGTAATACCAAGGAGAGGTAGCAGCCATGGACTGGCGTCACAACGCCGTTTGCCGCGAGGAAGACCCCGAGCTCTTCTTCCCCATCGGCAACACCGGTCCTGCGCTGCTGCAGATCGAGGAAGCCAAGGCCGTCTGCCGGCGCTGCCCCGTTATGGATCAGTGTCTGCAGTGGGCGCTCGAGTCCGGTCAGGACTCCGGCGTCTGGGGTGGTCTCAGCGAGGACGAGCGTCGCGCCATGAAGCGCCGTGCCGCCCGCAACCGGGCCCGTCAGGCTTCTGCCTGACACACCCGCCCCGTACCACAGCCTGAGCTTGGCGGCGCGTACACCGCGTACGCATCTCCCGCCCCCGAGCCGCAGCGCGCAGTACCCCCGATGCGCGGCGAATGCCGGCAACGAGCATGTTGAGCCCCAGTCCCCTGAACGGACTGGGGCTCTTTGCTGCGCCCCTACTCCCGCCGCGCCGCTACTTGTTGGCCCGCACCGGCACGTCCAGGATCACCCGGGTGCCGCCCTCCGGCGCCGGGACCATGTCGAAGGTGCCGCCCAACTCGCCCTCCACCAGGGTCCGTACGATCTGCAGGCCCAGGTTGCCCGCGGTGTGCGGGTCGAACCCCTCGGGCAGGCCCACGCCGTCGTCCTGGACGGTGACCAGGAGGCGCGCCTCCTTCGTCGTGCCGCCACGCACGGCCGAGACCTCGACGGTGCCGGTGTCGCCCTCGCGGAAGCCGTGTTCCAGGGCGTTCTGGAGGATCTCGGTCAGCACCATGGAGAGCGGGGTGGCGACCTCGGCGTCCAGGATGCCGAAGCGGCCGCTGCGCCGGCCGGTGACCTTTCCGGGTGAGATCTCGGCGACCATCGCGAGGACCCGGTCGGCGATCTCGTCGAACTCCACGCGCTCGTCCAGGTTCTGGGAGAGCGTCTCGTGCACGATCGCGATCGAACCGACGCGGCGGACCGCCTCTTCGAGGGCCTCGCGCCCGCGGTCGGACTCGATGCGGCGGGCCTGGAGCCTCAACAGGGCGGCCACCGTCTGGAGGTTGTTCTTCACCCGGTGGTGGATCTCCCGGATGGTCGCGTCCTTGGTGATCAACTCGCGCTCGCGGCGGCGCAGTTCGGTCACGTCCCGCAACAGCACCAGGGAACCGATGCGGGTGCCCTTGGGCTTGAGCGGGATCGCCCGGAACTGGATGACCCCGTCGTTCGCCTCGATCTCGAACTCCCGGGGCGCCCAGCCGCTGGCGACCTTGGCGAGCGCCTCGTCCACCGGGCCCCGGGTCGGGGCGAGTTCGGCGGTGGTCTGCCCGAGGTGATGGCCGACGAGGTCGGAGGCGAGGCCCATGCGGTGGTAGGCGGAGAGCGCGTTCGGGGAGGCGTACTGCACGATGCCGTCGGCGTCGAGGCGGATCAGGCCGTCGCCGACGCGCGGGGCCGCGTCCATGTCCATCTGCTGGTTGGCGAACGGGAACGCTCCGGCCGCGATCATCTGCGCCAGGTCGGAGGCGCTCTGCAGATAGGTCAGTTCGAGGCGGCTCGGGGTGCGCACGGTCAGCAGGTTGGTGTTGCGCGCGATGACACCGAGGACGCGCCCCTCCCGTCGTACCGGAATCGACTCGACCCGGACCGGGACCTCCTCGCGCCACTCCGGGTCGCCCTCGCGCGCGATCCGGCCCTCGTCGAGCGCCGCGTCGAGGAGCGGGCGGCGGCCGCGCGGGACGAGGTGGCCGACCATGTCGTCCTGGTAGGAGGTGGGCCCGGTGTTGGGGCGCATCTGGGCGACGGAGACATAGCGGGTGCCGTCGCGGGTGGGCACCCACAGGACGAGGTCGGCGAAGGAGAGGTCGGAGAGCAGCTGCCACTCCGAGACCAGCAGGTGCAGCCACTCGAGGTCGGAGTCGCTCAGAGCGGTGTGCTGGCGGACGAGTTCGTTCATGGAGGGCACGGGGCGAGCGTACCTGGCGGTATGTGGGGGACGTGAAAGTGCCGTGTCCGAGGAACCGGGAGGGGCCCGGAGACACCCGCGGGCCGCGGCGCCTGGGAGGGACCCTCAGCCCTCCCGGCACCGCAGCCCGGAGCAGTATCGGCCGCGGGGTGTGCGGTCCCGGTCGGCCGAAGGATGAGGAGCCGGGGCAGTCAGGGCAGAGAGCTCCGGTTCCTCGTCCGTCTTCCTGTGCGGGGAAGACGGAAGTCTGGTGCATACGCTCACTACGCATTGTGGACTAGACCACTACGTGTGTCCATGCGTTGGAGCCTGTTTGTTGTTGGCGCTTTCCTGAGGGGCCCGAACTGTTCGGACGCCCTAGCATCCACCACGCAGCCTAACGCGTGTGGGTTCATGTGCGGGGCCAGATATTCATGCCGATCTCGACACCTAGTGCGTCTCCGTCACCTTCGCCAGGGCGCGGGGGGCGTCCGGGTCCTGGCCGCGGGCGATGGTGACCTCGTAGGCGAGGAGCTGGAGGGGGATGATCTCCAGGACGGGCTGGACCTCCTCGGCCACGTGTTCGGTGGGCAGGACGAAGCCGGCCGAGGCCTGGTCGACCTGGTGGCGGGGGCCGATGACGACCAGGTCGGCGCCCCGGCCGCGCAGCCGGTCCAGGACGGGCTGGAGCGCCTCGCCGCCCTTGCCGTCGGTGACGACCGCGATGACCGGGGAGACGTTGTCGACCATGGCGAGCGGGCCGTGCAGCAGGTCGGCGCCGGAGTAGGCGAGGGCCGGGATGTAGCTGGTCTCCATCAGCTTGAGGGCGGCCTCCTTGGCGGTGGGATAGCCGTAGCCGCGGGAGGTGATCACCATCCGCTCGGCGAAGCGGTAACGGGCGGCGAGGGCGCGCACCTCGTCCTGCCGGGCGAGGAGGTCCGCGGCCAGGTGGGGCAGCACCTGCGCGGGGCCGCCGTCGCCGCCGCGCAGGCCCTCGACGAAGAGGTAGAGGGCGAGGAGGGAGGCCGTGTAGGTCTTGGTCGCGGGGAGGGCCTTCTCCGGTCCGGCCATGATGTCGATGTGGTACTCGGAGACCGCGGCCAGCGGGGAGTCGGGGTTGTTGGTCACCGCGAGGGTGATCGCGCCGGCCTCGCGGGCGGCCCGGGTGGAGGCCACCAGGTCCGGGGAGCCGCCGGACTGGCTGACGGTGACGACCAGGACGTCGGTGAGGTCGGGGCGGGCGCCGTAGGCCGTGGTGGTCGACATCGAGGTCAGACCGCAGGGCAGCCCCAGGCGGACTTCGAGGAGGTACTTGGCGTAGAGGGCGGCGTTGTCGGAGGTGCCGCGGGCGGTCAGCAGGACGAAGCGGGGTGCGCGGGCGGCGATCTCCTGCGCGACCTTGCGGATGCCCGGGGCGCCCTCGTCGAGGATGCGGCGCAGGACGGCGGGCTGCTCGGACATCTCACGGGCCATGATGCGGCCGGGGAGTTCGGCGCGGGGGTCGGGGGTCGTTGCGGTCATGTCCCCATTCCACTCCCCCGGCGGGAAGGACGCCTGTCCTCCGCGTGGACCGGGGGTGGTTTCCAGGGTGTGGACCGGGGGGTGACTTCCGCCCGGCCGGGCTGCGACACTCTCCCCTGTACGATTGGTCTAAACCACATGGCTTTCTCAGATCGGCGGGCCCAGCGTGGAAGTTGTCATCGTTCCGGACGCCAAGGCGGGCGGCGAGCTCATCGCCGAGGCCATGGCTCAGCTCCTGCGGCGCAGGCCCGACGCCCTGCTCGGGGTGGCCACCGGCTCCACGCCGCTGCCCGTCTACGAGGCACTGGCGGCGAAGGCCCGCTCCGGTGCCGTGGACGTCTCGCGGGCGCGCATCGCCCAGCTCGACGAGTACGTGGGGCTGCCGGCCGAGCATCCGGAGTCGTACCGCTCGGTGCTGCGGCGGGAGGTGCTGGAGCCGCTGGGGATACCGATGTCGTCCTTCATCGGGCCGGACGGCACCGCTGAGGACATCCCCGGTGCCTGCGAGGCGTACGACGCGGAGCTGGCGAAGGCCGGGGGCGTGGACCTCCAGCTGCTGGGGATCGGGACCGACGGGCACATCGGGTTCAACGAACCGTGTTCCTCGCTGGCCTCGCGGACCCGGATCAAGACGCTGACCGAGCAGACCCGGGTGGACAACGCGCGGTTCTTCGACGGGGACATCGCGCAGGTGCCGCACCACGTCATCACGCAGGGCATCGGGACGATCCTGGAGGCCCGCCACCTGGTGCTGCTCGCGACGGGTGAGGGCAAGGCGGACGCGGTGGCGGCGACGGTGGAGGGGCCGGTGGCGGCGGTGTGCCCGGCCTCGGCGCTCCAGCTGCACCCGCATGCCACGGTGGTGGTGGACGAGGGTGCGGCGTCCAAGTTGAAGCTGGCGGACTACTTCCGCCACACGTACGTCAACAAGCCGGACTGGCAGGGGATCTGAGGGCGGATGCGTCTGCCGGGTCCGGTGGATTGCGGGGTGCGGGCGCGTAGTGGCTGGTCGCGCAGTTCCCCGCGCCCCTGGGGTGGGTATGTGGTCGGGGACCGGGGAACAGAAGTACGCCCACTGGTCCTCGCCGGACTGCGGCACCAGGCTGTCGCAGTTGCGGTCCTCGTTGTAGAAGAG
>NZ_JBEYVC010000254.1:0-11952 GCF_040643855.1 Streptomyces sp. NPDC047072
ACTAAAACACCCTCGCGTGGGGCCACTCCATCGCTGGCTAGCTCCTCCCGGCGGGGGGGCCCGGGGTTAAACCCCCGCCGGCACCACCGGGTGTCGCACCCCGAGGTGGCGAGCGCGAAGTGAAGAACTGGAAAAGGAATACCTTCCTCCTCACGGCCGTCCTGCTCGCCATGAGCGGCAGCGGTTACTACGCACTGTCGGACTCCGGCGAGCCCACGCTCGCCCAACAGGCGGCCGGCGTCCGGGTGGACATGCCGCTCGACGCCTACCGGCTCACCCCGCAGCAGCAGTTGGAGGTCGACCGGGCCGCGGACCTGCTGGTCCGGGCGTGCATGGCGAAGGCCGGATTCGAGTGGTACATACCGGCCGAGCCTCCGCGGCGGGTCGATCCCCGGCGTCGTCGCTACGGGGTGATCGACCCCCAGGTCGCCCAGGAGTGGGGCTACCACCTTCCCGTGGACCCGGCATCCACCGACACGGCGAGCCGGCGCAGCGCGGTCCTCAAGGACCCCCGCGCCGATCGGGCGTACTACGGTCCCGAGGACGACAAGGCGAAAGGGTGCGCGGCCAAAGCGCACGCCGAACTGGCCCACGGCGCGGGGAACGCCCGGGACATCGCTTTCCCCCGGGCGACCACTCTCTCCTGGCAGTCCCTCGAAGCGTCGAAGAAGCAGCGGGACGTCGTGGCCGCGCTGCGCGCCTGGAAGAAGTGCATGGCAGCACGCGGACACCCCTACGACACCCCCGCCGAGGCCGTGAGCGACAAGGCGTGGGATCTCGACGCCGCAGCCGTCGGGCGACAGGAGAAGGCCGTGGCCGTGGCCGATGTCACCTGCAAATACGAGGTCGGTCTGGTGACCACCTGGTGGGAGGCCGAATCGGCCGTTCAGCGCGGCATGATCTCGGCGAACGCCGCCGCGCTGACGGCGCAGAAATCGATGTTCGAGACATATATGGAGAACGTACGCGCGGTGCTGGACCGCGCGCGATCGTCTCCTGCCGACGGTTGACGGCCGAGGGTCAGGCGGCCCGCACCTCGTACGCCGCGATCCGTACCGTCTCGTCGTCCAGGCACTGCCCGGTCTCCAGGTCGAACCGCTGCTTCAGGAGGGGGGAGGCGACGAAGGGGCGGCCCTGGTGGGTGCCGGTGAGGCCGCGGGAGAGGACCGCCGCGCCGCCGAAGGGGTCGCGGTTGTCGACGGCGTAGAGCTTGCCGTGGCGGTCGCGGAACAGGGCGGCCTGGCTGCCGTCGGGCAGCAGCGCGGCCACGCCCCGGCCGGGCAGCAGGTGGGTCAGGTCGCAGACCGTGAGCCAGTCGCCGTCCAGCTGGAGCTGGACCTTCAGGTCGGTGGTCTCGGGTGCCAGGGTCATCGCTGGGCGCTTCCTTCCAGGGGGCGGTGGCCGATGGTCAGCAGCGGCAGGTCGGGCTTGATCTGGTCGCGCTCGGGGACGAAGCCGACGACCGGGTCGGGGGTGTCGGGCGCGTTGATGAAGGACACGAACCGGGCGAGCTTCTCCGGGTCGTTGATGGTGGTCGCCCACTCGTCGGCGTAGTTCGCCACGTGGGCCGTCATCAGGGACTCCAGCTCCTCGCAGATGCCGAGGGAGTCCTCCACGACCACGTCCCGGATGTGGTCCAGGCCGCCCGGGATCCGCTCCAGCCAGGTCGAGGTGCGCTCCAGGCGGTCGGCGGTGCGGATGTAGAACATCAGGAACCGGTCGATCAGACGGATCAGTTCGGCGTCGGAGAGGTCCTGCGCGAGCAGGTCCGCGTGGCGCGGGGTGGCGCCGCCGTTGCCGCCGACGTAGAGGTTCCAGCCGTTGGTGGTGGCGATGACGCCGAAGTCCTTCGACTGGGCCTCGGCGCACTCGCGGGCGCAGCCCGACACCGCCGACTTCAGCTTGTGCGGCGACCTCAGGCCCCGGTAGCGCAGCTCCAGGTCGATGGCCATCCGGACCGAGTCCTGGACGCCGTAGCGGCACCAGGTGGAGCCCACACAGGACTTCACCGTCCGCAGCGACTTGCCGTACGCGTGCCCCGACTCGAAACCGGCGTCCACCAACCGCGCCCAGATCAGCGGGAGTTGCTCGACGCGGGCGCCGAACATGTCGATCCGCTGGCCACCGGTGATCTTCGTGTAGAGGCCGAAGTCGCGGGCCACCTCACCGATCACGATCAGCTTCTCCGGGGTGATCTCACCGCCGGGGATGCGTGGCACGATCGAGTACGAGCCGTTCTTCTGGATGTTGGCGAGGAAGTGGTCGTTGGAGTCCTGGAGCGCGGCCTGCTCGCCGTCCAGGACGTAGCCGCTCGCGCCGATCGTCGGGGCGAGGGAGGCGATGATCGAGGCGACCGCCGGCTTGCAGACCTCGCAGCCGTCACCGCCCTTGGCGCCGTCGCGGCCGTAGCGGTCGAGCAGGTCCTGGTAGGTGTTGATGCGCAGGGCCAGGACGATCTCGTACAGCTCCTCGCGGGTCTGCGAGAAGCAGCCGCACAGTCCCTTGTCGACCTCGACGCCGGACGCCTCCAGCTCGGCGGTGACCAGCTGGCCGAGTACCTTGACGCAACTGCCGCACGTCGTACCGGCCTTGGTGCACTTCTTCACCTCGGGCACGGTCGTGCACTGGTGGTCGGTGACCGCGGCGCGGATCGTGCCCTTGCGGACGTTGTTGCAGGAGCAGATGATCGCGTCGTCCGGCAGCGCGGTGGGGCCGAGCTGGACGGACTCGCCTGCGCCTGCGGGCAGTACGAGCGACTCGGGGGAGACCGGCGGGACCGAGCCGGTGAACGCCTTCAGCGTGCCGTACGCCTCCGCGTCGCCGACCAGGATGCCGCCGAGCAGCGTGCCGTCCCGGCCGATGACCAGCTTCTTGTACAGGCCCGCGCGGGAGTCGGAGTAGACGACGTCCAGGCAGTCCTCGGTCGCGCCGTGCGCGTCACCGAAGGAGGCGACGTCCACGCCGAGGAGCTTCAACTTGGTCGACAAGTCGGCGCCGACAAAGGCGGCTTCGTCCGCCGCGATCGTCGCGGCCGCCGTCTCCGCCTGCTCGTAACCGGGGGCCACCAGGCCGTACACCCGGCCGTCGGCGGCCAGCGCGCACTCGCCGATCGCGAAGACGTGCGGGTCGGCGACCGTACGGCACTGCTCGTCGACAGTGATGCCGCCGCGCTCGCCGACGGTGAGGCCGCAGTCGCGGGCCAGCTGGTCGCGGGGGCGGACACCGGCGCTGAACACCACGAGATCCGTGGCGAGTTCGGAGCCGTCGGAGAGCTTCATGCCGGTGACGGCGCCCTCGGCGTCGACCACGATCTCCTGCGTGCCGACGCCCGTGTGGACGGAGAGCCCCATGTCCTGGATGGTCCGCAGCAGCGCCGCGCCACCGCCCTCGTCGACCTGCACCGGCATCAGCCGCGGCGCGAACTCCACGATGTGGGAGGTGAGTCCGAGCCCCTTGAGCGCACCGGCCGCCTCAAGTCCGAGCAGACCGCCGCCGACCACGGCACCGGTCGTCCGCGTCTTCGCGTACTCCTCGATGGCGAGCAGGTCCTCGATCGTGCGGTAGACGAAACAGCCCTGGGCGTCCTTGTTCGGGACCGGCGGTACGAAGGGGTACGAGCCGGTGGCGAGGACGAGGGTCTCGTACGAGAAGACCTGACCGGACTTCGCGGTGACCTTCTTCGCCTCGCGGTCGATCGTGACGGCCGGGTCGCCGACGTACAGCTCGATGCCGTGCGTGTTGATGAACTCCATGTCCGTCATGGAGAGTTCCTCGGGCGTCTTGCCGGAGAAGTACGAGGTGAGCGCGACGCGGTCGTACGCGGGACGCGGCTCCTCGCAGAGCACGACCACACGGTGGGTGGCGGTCAGGCCGCGCTCGGCGAGGGCTTCGAGGAAGCGCTGGCCGACCATGCCGTGGCCGACGAGCACGATCGTGGGGGTGGCCTCCGTGGCCTCCGGGTGGGCGGTCATCAGGAGCCTCCATCGTTGGTGAGCAGGTGGAGCAGGGGGCCGTTGTCGGGGAGCGGCTCTGCTCCCTCCCAGGCGCGGGCGAGCGCGCCGACCGTGCCGAGTTCGCCGACGAGGACCCCGCCGACCAGACGGTCGTCGCGGACGACGACCTTGCGGTAGGTGCCGCGGGTGGCGTCGGCGAGCTGCACGACGTCGTCCCCCGGGAGCGGCTCGGTCTCGCCGAACGCCGCGAGATCGAAGGCGCTCTGCCCGTCGAAGGCGCTCTGCCCGGCGAGCGTGAGCCGGGTCAGCGCGCGGGTGCCGGTGTAGCGCACGCCCGTCCGGCCGGCGAGCAACTCGGCGAGCGCGTCGGCCTGTTCGAGGGCCGGGGTGGCGAGCCCGTAGATCGTGCCGTCGTGCTGGGCGCAGTCGCCGATGGCCCGGATGTGCGGGTCGGAGGTGCGCAGTTCGTCGTCGACGACGATGCCCTTGCGGACCTCCAGGCCGGCGATCTGCGCGAGGCCGACACGGGGGTGCACCCCGCAGGCCAGGACCACGAGGTCGGCGTCCAGGGCGAATCCGTCGTGCAGTTCGACCGAGCGGACCTGGCCGCCGACGCAGCGCACGTCCCGCACACGGCACTCGGTGTGCACCTCGACGCCGAGGTCCTTGAGGTGCCGCAGCACCAACTTCGAGGCCGCCGGGTCGAGCTGACGCTCCATCAGCCGCTCGGACTGCTGGGCGAGGACGACCTGCGCACCGCGCTGGGCGAGCGCGCGGGCCGCGGAGACCCCGAGGAGCCCGCCGCCGATGACGACCGCCCGCGCGCCCGGCCGTACGGCCTTCGACAGGCCGAGGCAGTCGTCCATGGTGCGGAAGGCGTGCACGCCCTCGGGGAGCACATGGTCGGGGGTACTGCGCCTGCCCGGGGGACGACCCCCGGACCCCCGGCCGGAAGAGCGGGTCGGCGCCCCTGCCCGGTGTGCGGAGCCGACGTAGGCGTCAGTGAACAGACCGCGCAGCGGCGGCAGCACCGGGTTGGAACCGGTCGCCAGCACCAGCGTGTCGTATGCGATCTTCGAACCGTCCGCGAGGTGCACGGCTCTCACCTCGCGGTCGATCCCCGTGACCCGACCGCGGGTCAGCTCCGCGGGCGTGGGCAGCGCGATGACATCGGGGGTGTACCGTCCGGCCAGCACTTCGGCGAGCAGCACCCGGTTGTACGGGCGGTGCTCCTCGTCGCCGACGAGCGTGACGGACGTACCGAGCTCGCCGAGCCGCCGGGCGAGACGGACGCCCGCGAGTCCGGCGCCGATCACCACCACACGCGTATTCGAGGTCATGTTCAGGAGCCTGCGGTGCCGGTGTTACCCGACCGCATCACGTCTGTTTCCCACGGGGAACGCTGCCCTCAGCGGACGTCGGAGGCGGGTGTGAGGGTTCGGCGCGGGCGCCGGGGGTGCGCTGTGAGGAGGGGGTCCGAGGCGCCTGAACGCCCGGAGCCCGCCCAGCTCGATGGCGAGGGCATGTATCCCGTCACGTAGGGTCCCGATCATGCCCGACATATCGCTGACCATGCTCGTCGTCCTGTGCCTCGCGGCCCTCGCGGCCGGCTGGATCGACGCCGTGGTCGGCGGTGGCGGACTCCTCCTGCTGCCCGCCCTCCTGCTCGGCCTGCCCGCGCACACCCCCGCCGCCTACGCGCTCGGCACCAACAAGGCGGTCGCCATCGTCGGCACCTCGGGCGCGGCGGTGACGTACGCCCGCAAGGCGCCGGTCGACGTCCGGCTCGCCGTCTGCATCGGCCTCGCGGCCCTCGCGGGCTCCTCGGCGGGCGCGTTCTTCGCGGCGGGCATGAGCACGGACGTCCTGAAGCCCGTGATCATGGTGGTCCTGCTGGCCGTGGCCGCCTTCGTGATCCTGCGCCCCGGCTTCGGCAGCGCCCCCGCCACCGGCCCGGTCACCCGCCGCCGGATCCTCGCCGCGATCGGCCTCGCGGGCCTCGGCATCGGGTTCTACGACGGTCTGATCGGCCCCGGCACCGGCACGTTCCTGGTCCTCGCCCTCACCGCCGTCCTCCACCTCGACCTCGTCACCGCCTCCGCCACCGCGAAGATCGTCAACTGCTGCACCAACGCGGGCGCGCTCGCGATGTTCGGCTGGCAGGGCACGGTCCTGTGGCAGCTGGCCGCGCTGATGGCCGTCTTCAACCTCGCGGGCGGCATGCTCGGCGCGCACACCGCGCTGAAGAAGGGCAGCGGCTTCGTCCGGGTCGTGCTGCTGACGGTGGTGTTCTCCCTGGTCGCGAAGATGGCGTATGAGCAGTGGCTCGCCTGAAAACCGGTGGGGCCGCCCGGCAGGCTCCTCTACGGTGACCCGGTGACCGATGTGATCGTGCTGAACGGCGGCTCCAGCTCCGGAAAGTCGGGCATCGCCCGCTGTCTCCAGGAGGTGCTGCCGAGCCCGTGGCTGGCCTTCGGCATCGACGACTTCGTCGCGGCCCTGCCGCTGTCGCTCCGGTCCTCGGACGAGGGAATCGCGTTCGCCCCGGACGGTTCGGTGACCGTCGGGCCCGGGTTCACGGCCCTGGAGGCCGCGTGGCGGGCCGGGATCGCGGCGACCGCCCGGGCCGGTGCACCGGTGGTCATCGACGACGTCTTCCTCGGCGGCCCGCACTCCCAGCAGCGCTGGCGCACCTCCCTGACCGGCCTCGACGTCCTGTGGGTCGGCGTGCGCTGCGAGGCGGCGGTGGCCGCGGGCCGCGAGATCGTCCGCGGGGACCGGGCCCGGGGGATGGCCGAGAAGCAGGCGGAGCTGGTCCACGAGGGTGTGGTGTACGACGTGGAGGTCGACACGACGCACGCCGAGGCGTTGGAGTGTGCGCGGGTCATTGCGGGGCGGGTGGGCTGAGGTCGGCTGCCTTTGGTGCCGGGGCGGCGGGGAACGCCGTCGGTCGGGTGGCGGGTCGGTGGTGGCCGTCGTCAGCTGAGCGGTAGGCCCGAGGAGAGTGCCGTCGTGAGCGTCAGCGTGTGGCGGTACGCGCGCTCGGCCGCGTCGGCGATCCGGAGCCGTACGCCGGGATCCGTCACCGCCGCGTTCATCCGGCCGGTGAAGCGGGCCCAGCGGGCGTGGTCGCCACAGCCGTAGTACGACACCCCGTCCGGGGCGCACAGCCCGTACGCGGTACAGACGTGCCGGTGCAGGACGAGCGCGCCGAGCGTGGATCCCTCCAGCACGTACAGGAAGCCGAGCAGTGCGTCGGGGTCGACGGCGGCGGTGTGCCGGATCTCGGCGACGAACGCCTGTGCGGCTTGCCTCACGCGCGCCTCGACGGCTTGGGTGGCGCCCGGCCCCGCGGCTTGCGCCGTGCCCGGCCCCGCGGTCCGCGCCGCGCCAGCCGCCCTGCCCTCCTCCGCCGTTTCCTCCGCCACGCGCGGCTCCGCCGTCCCCCGCGCGAACACCGACGCCTCCCCACACGCCCCCGGCCCCGCCACCGTCCCCCTCTCCGCGAAGTACCGCAGGTCCCGCTCGACCAGCGGCAGCTTCACCAGTTCCGCCGACCACACCTCGGTCACCGCCGGGCCGGGGGCGCGGGACAGCTCGTCCTCCAGGGCCCCGAGCACCAGCCGGTACGCGGTGAGCTGGGCGACGTACCGCTCCAGTGGCAGCGTGCCGGAGAGCAGGGCGCGGGCGAAGGCCGTGGCCTCCAGGGCGTCGTGCCGCCCGCGGGTGCCCGCCCGTAGCGTCTCGGACAGGGAGGCGGTCACGCGCCGTACCGCCGCCGGAGCGTGTCGTGCAGACGGTCGACGAGATGGCCCTTGCGGTCGATCGTCAGGTCGAAGTACCGCGCGCTGCGCTCCGAGCGGCATACGCGGTGCACGGACTCCATGGCCGAGCGCTTCAGCTCCACCGCCTCGGCGGAGAGCGAAAGGATCGTTTCTTCGAAGCGGGGGTGATCGAGGACGAAGGACTTGAGCCGGTCGCCGTCCGCCTCGGACGCCCCGTCGAGCAGCTCCAGGAAGACCCGGTTGCTCAACCCGTCGAAGTCCTCGTGGACATTGGCGCCGCCCACTTCGGGCACCACGTCCGTCAGATCGTTGAAGAGCTGGCTGGCCAGCCCCAGCCGGCGCATGGCCTCGTCCAGGGCGTCGCGTTCCCCGGTCTCGACCTCCAGCGCGGCCAGCGCCGCGTCCAGCGGCATCCGGAACAGCGTGCCCGTCTTGAGCACCGCCACCGACTCCCAGAACCGCACCCGTTCCTCGGGCGACGCGGCCGGCAGCGCGGCCCGGGTGGGCGCGGCCCGGGTCGCCAGATCGCACGCCTGGCCGGTGAAGCCGTCGCCCACGGAGGCGAGCAGGCTCGCCACGACCGCCGGTTCGGCCGCGTGCCGCAGCGCCGAGGCGATCAGCCAGGAGCCGGTGTTGAGGGCGAGGGGGACACCGTGGACGGCGTGCAGGGCGGGCTCGCCGTAGCGGACGGTGCTGCCGTCCTGGATGTCGTCGAGGGCGACCGCGGCCTTGAGGAGGATCCGCACGGCGACGGCCGTACGGCGCACCGTGGCGAGGTCGGTGTCGCCGCCCCGCTCGCCTCGTTCGTCGGGGAAGCCGCGGTAGTTGCGGTGGGCCCAGAACACCAGCGACGGCCGCAGGGGCGGTGTGCCGGGCGCGGACGGGAGCGCGGGCTGGCCCGCCTTGGAGCCGAGGGCGTCGGCGACCGGGGCGTACAGGGCGTGGCGCAAGGCCGTCCCGTACGGCGATCCCCCGGGCGGGGGTGTCAGCGCGCCGAGGAAGACGCGCAGGTCGTCCTCCAGAAGGGCGGAGTCCTGGCGCACCGTGGCTTCGACGTCCGTGACGGCGGTCATGTCCACCTCCTATGAGGACACGATCCCCGCACGGGGGCACTTCGGTGAGTTCTCTTCTGGCCATTGATTGAGCGTTAAACGGTCAGCGGTTGTCGCTCAGGTGGTCAGCGGTTGTCGGTCAGGTGGGCGAACACGACCACGTTGCCCTGGTAGCCGGTCGCCCGTGAGTAACCCCCGCCGCAGGTGATGACCCGCAGCTCGGGGCGTTTCGCCGCGCCGTAGACCTTCTCGTCGGGGAAGCGCTTCGCGTCGTACACCTCGACCGCGTCCACGGTGAACACCGCGACGCTGCCGTCCCGCCGGTCCACCTCGATGCGGGCGCCCTTGTGCAGCGCTCCGAGGTCGTAGAAGACGGCGGGGCCCTCGGCGTTGTCGACGTGCCCGGCGACGATCGCGGTGCCCGTCTCGCCGGGGGTGGTGCCGGCCTCGTACCAGCCGGCGAGGTTCTCCTTCTCGGCGGGCGGTACGTCGAGACTCCCGCTCCTGGTGAGCGCGAGCCCCATGAGGGGGGCGTCGACGCGGATCGCCGGGATGCGGATACGGTCCGGCGGCGAGGGAGGCATCGCGGGCGCGACCACCCTGTCGGCCCCGGCCTCCTGCCGTCCCCCGTGCCCCTGCGCGGCCGACGGCTGCGGCGGGGCGTGCGCACCGGCCCCGCGCAACAACCAGGCGCCGGCGCACAGGGCGACGACGGTGACCCCGGCTATGACGACGTTGCCGACCCGCCGCCGACTCCTGCGGCCACGGGGCTCACGGCGGGGGTGTCGGTGCACGGCGTTCCTCCCAGGCGTGGAGTTCTCCGTCCCCTCCGGGCCGCGAGGGGCGTCGGGCCCGGAGGGGAGGGATGTGCGGTACCGGTGGACGGACAGCGGAGGGTGTCCGTCAGATCCCGTCGCCTCTCGCCCGGCGATGCAGGAGCCAGGTACCGCCCGCGGCGGCGACGGCGAGAGCCGCCACGCCGGCCGCGGTCTGCACGGGATCGGGGCCAAGCGCGCCACCGACCCCCGTCTTCACACTTCCGCGGGGATGCACCTGGGTACGGGCCGATGTGAGCGTGACCACGAGATCCCCGGTCACCCGCCGCCCGCCTCCCGCACAGACCGCCGCGATCTCGTACGTCCCCGGCTGCGCGCTCGGTGGCACCCGGAACTGCCCGATCGCGTCACCGTCGTGCGCACTGGGCGCGAGCGGGAACGCCCCGGCGCCCACCGCACTGGCGTCCCCGGCACCGCTCCCGCCGTCCCCGCAGGCCGCCGTGTTCACCGTGACCTGGTCGCCCGGCACCGCCGAGGAGGGGTACACCTCCAGGCTCCCGGCGCCCACGTCCGCGACCACGTCCCCGACCGCGCCGTACGCCGGCGAGGCGACCAGCCCCGCGGCCGCGACGGCGAGCGCGGTGCCGGTGAGCAGACGGGCGGTACGGCGCATCGGTGCTCCTTCGAGCTCTGAGGTGTCCCCTGCCCTTCCGAGGTAAGTACCAGTGGGCCGAGCGCGCTTCCTGAGAGGGCGTCAGAAACGCGGTGAACGGGTGCCGGGCCGGGTCCCCGCGGACCGGCCCGGCCGGAGTTTCGGCAGGTCATCGCCGTACGGCAGGGATCTCACGGAAGAGAATCCGAAGGGTGCGCGGCGCACGTGCGACCGGGTGACCCACCGGTCCCGGCACGGACTTGACCTCAAGTCCGGTGGAGGTACGAGCCTGTGACGCATGACCACAGACACCGCGTCCCGCCCTGACACCACACCCCGCCCCGACACCACACCCCACCCCGAGACCGCGCCCCTTCACGAGGGCACCCCGCTCCGCGTCACCCTCGTCGTCGGCAGCAACCGGCACGGCCGCTTCGGTCCGGTCGTCGCCGACTGGCTGCTCGACCGGCTGCGCGACCGCGACGACGTGCTCCCCGAGGTCGTCGACGTGGCCGAGGCCGAGCTGCCCATGAGCTTCGCGCGGAGCCCCGAGGCGGCCACCGCCCTGTCCGCGGTGACCCCGAAGCTGGCGGCCGCGGACGCCTTCGTCGTACTCACCCCCGAGTACAACCACTCCTTTCCGGCCGGTCTGAAGAACCTCGTCGACTGGCACTACGCCGAGTGGCGCGCCAAGCCCGTCGGCCTCGTCTCCTACGGCGGCATCTCCGGCGGCCTGCGCGCCGTCGAGCATCTGCGCCAGGTCTTCGCCGAGCTGCACGCCGTGACGGTCCGCGACACCGTCTCCTTCCACAACGCGGGCGCGTCCTTCGACGCCGACGGCCGCCCACGGGATCCGGCGGGGCCGGACAGCGCCGTGACGACGATGCTGGACCAACTGGTCTGGTGGGGACGGGCGTTGAGGGAGGCGAAGGAGAGGCGGCCGTACGGGGGGTAGTGCGGCGGCAGCCTTCCCGGACCCGGTCGGCCCGCCGGGGCCGGCAGGCCATGGGGGTGACGCCGGCCTCTCGGCTTTCCGCGGTCTCCGGCCTCGCTACGGTGGAGCGATGGCCATGGAACAGCGCATCACCCTGATCACCCTGGGCGTCTCGGACCTGCCCCGCGCCAAGGCCTTCTACCAGGCGCTCGGCTGGCACGGCCAGGAGATCGCCGAGACGGCCTTCTTCCAGGCGGGCGGGCTGGGATTCGTCCTGTGGAGCAGACAGAAACTGGCCGAGGACTGCGGGCTGGAGCCGGGGAGCGCGGCCGGCGGGGCGGGTTCGGGCGGCGGGGCGGGTTCGGGTGGCGGGGCGGGTTCGGGTGGCGGGGCGGAGTCGGATAGCAGGGCGGCTTCGGGCGGCGGAGGGGACTCGGGCAGCGGAGCCGGCTCGGGCGGCGGCGCGCGTGTTTTCGGCGGGATCGCCCTCGCGCACAACGTCCGCTCCGACGCCGAGGTCGACGCCCTGCTCGCGGCGGTGGAGGCGGCGGGCGGCACGATCACGAAACCCGCCGCGCTGAACGAGATCGGCTTCTACTCCGGCGCCTTCACCGACCCGGACGGCCACGCCTGGGAGGTGGCCCACAACCCCGCCTTCCCCTTGTCCCCGGACGGCACGGTGACCATCCCGGACTTCGGCACGGACTAGGGCGTGTTGCGAAAGTCCCGTCTGCCGTTCGACGCCCGGCACGCCCTCTCGCCGCACCGGACGAAAGCCCACGTACAACCAGTACGAGGGC
>NZ_JBEYVC010000255.1:0-11723 GCF_040643855.1 Streptomyces sp. NPDC047072
CGTCGCGACCTTCGGCGGCTGGCTCGGCGCGACCGGCGACGCCGTCGAGGCGTTCACCGCGGCCGTCGCGGTCCTGATCATCGCGTGTCCGTGCGAACCCGCGGAACAGGGTCGCGCAGTACTCCCGGGACAGATACGCCGGATCCCAGCGCCCGCCCGGCTTGACCCACTGGTAGGTGTGGTTGTGCAGGTTGAGGAACTGCAGGGTCGCCAGGCGCGGTTCGGCCACCCGCAGCCCGCCCTGCTCGGCGGCCTCGGTGAGCAGACCGGTGATCAGGTGCTCGAACTCGGAGCGCTGGCCCAGCAGGGTCTGCAGCTCCGGGCCGGTCAGACTGCGGTAGTCGTGCTCGTAGACCCAGATGTGGTCGAGCCGGTGGAAGATGATCGTCAGCAGCGACTCGGACAGCAGCCGCAGCCTGAGCAGCGGGTCCGCGTCGAGCTCCGCGATCTGGCGGGCCCGGGACAGCAGCGGGTTCATCACCCGCCCCTGGATCTCGATCAGCAGGTTCTCCTTGGAGCCGATGTAGTAGTACAGCGCTCCCTTGGCGAGCCCCACCGCACGGCCCAGGTCGTTCACGGAGGTCGCCGCGTAGCCCTGCTGGGCGAACAGCTCGGCGGCCGTGTCGATGATCTTCTGGCGGCGGACCTCGAAGTCCGGCCCGTGACCAGGCGGTCGTGGCATCGCATCTCTCCCCTGACGGGACGACGTGTCGGACCGCACGGGCCCGATTCCACGAGGCACCGCTCCGGACGCCGCAGGGGCGCCCGGGGGGAAAGCGGACCCCGTGACGTCGTCGCACTAGTTTGCTAGACCAAACGGTACATTAAAAGACCCGCATTGCGAGGACGCGCATGACCCAGGCACCCCAGTTCACCGGCGCCGGCACCCTCACCCGGTCCGCGCACGCCGAGCAACTCCTGGAAATGTACCGGCGGATGAGGCGCATCCGCCGCTTCGAGGAGCGGGCGTCCGCGCTGTACAAGGCGACGGAGATCCCCGGCTTCCTGCATGTCTCGATCGGGCAGGAGGCCACCGCCGTCGGCGCCTGCTGGCCGCTCGGCGCCCGCGACGGCATCACCTCCACCCACCGCGGCCACGGCCACGTGCTGGCCAAGGGGCTCGACACGGCGTCGATGATGGCCGAGCTGATGGGCAAGGAGGCGGGCACCAACCGCGGCCGCGGCGGCTCCATGCACATCGCCGACCCGTCCCTCGGGATCTACGGCGCCAACGGCATCGTCGGCGCCGGGCTCCCGATCGCCGCGGGTGTCGCCACCGCCGCCAAGCTGCGCAAGGCCGGCGACGTCGTGGTGGCGTTCTTCGGCGACGGCGCGGTCGCCCAGGGCATGTTCCACGAGGCCGTGAACCTCGCCGCCGTCTGGGACCTGCCGGTCGTCTTCCTCTGCGAGAACAACCACTACTCCGAGTTCTCGCCCGCCTCCGCCCAGCACCGCGCCCCGCTCTCGGCCCGCGCCGCCGGCTACGGCATCGGCTACGCCCACGTCGACGGCAACGACGTCCTGGCCGTCGCCGGGATGATGACCGACGTCGTCGAGCGGCTGCGCAAGGGCGGCGGCCCGGTCCTCGTGGAGGCCGAGACCTACCGCTGGCACGGCCACTACGAGGGCGACCCCGAGCGCTACCGCAGCGCCGAGGAGGTCGCCGCCGCCAAGGAGCGCGACCCGCTGCTGGTCGCCCGCCGCCACCTCGCCGAGGCGGGCGTCGACGAGGCCGTCGTGGACGCCGTCGACAAGGAGATCGACGAGGAGATCGAGGCGGCGTTCACCAGGGCACGGGCCCTGCCCGAGCCCGCACCGGAGACCCTGTACGACTTCGTCTCCGCCCCGCGCGCGACCGTGCGGGAACCCGCCCCCGCGGCCGGTGAGGTCTTCCGGTCGATGGACGCCGTACGGCTCGCCCTGGAGCACGAACTCGCCGCGGATCCCTCGGTGTTCGTCGCCGGCATCGACGTCGGCGCGGGCGGCAACGTCTTCGGCCTCACCCGCGGCCTCGCCCAGGCCTTCCCCGACCGGGTCCGCGACACCCCGATCAGCGAGAGCGCCGTCATCGGTACGGCGGTCGGGGCGGCCATGGCCGGGATGCGGCCGGTCGTCGAGGTCATGTACATGGACTTCATCGGCGTCTGCTTCGACATGCTGCTCAACCAGGCCGCCAAGCTCCGCTTCATGACCGGCGGCCGAGCCTCGCTCCCGCTGGTCGTGCGCACCCAGTTCGGCGCCGGGCGCTCCTCGGGCAGCCAGCACTCCCAGAGCCTGGAGGCGCTCCTCGCCCACATCCCCGGCCTGACCGTGGTGATGCCGTCCAACCCGGCCGACACCTACGGCCTCCTGCGCGCCGCCATCCAGGACCCGAACCCCGTGATCTTCGTCGAGAACCGGCTCCAGTACGGCCTCAAGGGCCCGCGCCCCGCGGAGGACCACCTGATCCCGCTGGGCAGGGCGCGCGTGGTCCGCGAGGGCACCGACGTCACCCTCGTCTCCTGGTCCCGCATGGTCCAGGAGGCCCTGGCGGCGGCGGAGACGCTCGCCGCGGAGGGCGTGAGCGTGGAGGTGATCGACCTGCGGACGATCGCCCCGCTGGACCGCGAGACGGTCCTGGCGTCCCTCGCCAAGACCAACAGGCTGGTCATCGCCCACGAGGCGGTACGGGACTTCGGCGTCGGCGCCGAACTGTCCGCCCTCGCCGTCGACGAGGGCTTCTGGCACCTGGACGCGCCCGTGACCCGGGTCGCCCCGCCACCGGTCCCGGCGCCCTACGCGCCCTCCCTGGAGCGGCTGTGGCTGCCCTCGCGGGACACCATCGCCGAGACGGTACGGCGGATCGCGGCGGTGTGAGAGCGCCTACGACGCGGAGGGCCCCCGGGACGTGATCCCGGGGGCCCTTTCCGTGGGGACGGTTCTCAGGTGGTCCCTCAGACCGTCGCGACCGGCGTCAGCGGACTGCCCTGGGTGCCGGGCAGGTTGAGCGGGGGAGCCGTCAGCAGGAAGCGGCTGCGGTTGTGCTCGCGCAGCCAGGCCGCCAGGTCGTGCAGGTACCACAGCTCACCCAGCGGGACGCCCAGCTTGAACAGGCACAGGTGGTGGATGGGCAGCAGGGTGTGCGGGCCCTGGGCCTGGGTGACGCCCACGCCCTCGACGGCGTAGTTGTCCGAGATCAGCGCCGACATCTGGGAGTCGGTGATCCACTTGAGGATGTCCGGGTCGTCCGCGTCGAGGTAGGCGGCCGTCTGGTGGATGGCCACGGGGTCGGGGTTCTTGCCCCAGGCGAGGATCTGGGTGGCGAAGCCGGTGTGCAGCAGGACCATGTCGCCGGGCTCCACCACGACGTTGTCCGCCGCCATGATCTCCTGGAGCTGCTTGTAGTTGACCGGCTGGTAGCCGGTGCCCAGGTGGTGGGCGATGTCGATCAGGACACCGCGGCCCTGCACACCGTGCTCCGCCATGTGTTCCAGGCCGAGGTGGCGGGCGAACGCGAGGCTGCCGCTGCCGTCGCCCTTGGCGTCCTCCTCGGGTCCGACGAGGTCGGTGCCGGGGCGGAAGCCGTTGTAGTAGACCGGCTCGGCGACGCCGTCGCCGTCGGCGTCGAACTCGGCGCCCTGATGGGCGAGGGAGTCCCACTGGGTGGAGTACTGCAGCCACAGGGTGACCACGTCGTCCGACCACACGTCGATCAGTTCCGGGCTGATCTGCTCGCTGGCGACGACGTTGTAGAACACGTCCTGCTTGTGCGCCAGGTCCTCGGTCGGCCGCAGGATCGGCGGGTAGCGCCGCTGGTTCATGGCCGAGCCGCCCGGATAGTCGAGGGGCAGGCTCAGGCTGAAGGCGATGCCGTGCTCGACCTCGCGCACCCCCTGGAGCACCTTCTCGGGGGTCAGCAGGTTGATGCGCCCCAGCTCGTCGTCCTCACCGAAGTCGCCCCAGTTGGAGCCGGGCGGACGCTGCTTCCAACGCTTGGTCACGATGTTGCCTCCTCGTGCGATGGTCCCCGTTGACCCGCTCGCATGCTATTTGGATTGGACCGGGCGGTCAACAAATCGATCAGAATCTAATAGACTGGGTGGTCGAAAGCTGCTTCTACCTTGGAGGGAAAAGTGGGCGAATCCACAGCGGCGTGGGTCGCGGCGGGTGTACGCGCGGTGATCGGCGCGCACACCCAGGCCCAGGACGCCGGACGCACCGATGACATCGTCGCGCTCTACACGCCCGACGGCGTGCTGGAGCTGCCGGGCATGGACCCCGTCGAGGGCCATGACGCCCTGCACGCGGCCTTCAAGGCGTGGGAGCCGACCCAGCCGCAGCTGCACCTGGTGACCAACACCGTGATCACCTCCTGGACCGAGGAGGAGGCGACCGCGTCCAGCGACGTGGCCTTCCTCCAGCGCGGCGAGGACGGCTGGGCGGTGCAGATCGTCGGTCACTACGACGACGTCCTGCGGCGCCACGAGGGCGCCTGGCGGCTGAGCCGGCGCAGCACCGTCTTCCAGTGACCGACCACCCCTCACCCTTCGGGAGCGACATGAGCAGCACATCCGGCGAGGCGTCCGTCGCCGCCGCCTTCCAGTCCGCCATCGCCGCCTACGCCCAGGCGCTGGACGCCGGGCGCGTCGACGACCTGGCCGACCTGTTCTGGGCCGACGGCGTCGCCGAGATCGCCGGGATCGGCACCTTCGAGGGGCAGGAGGCCATCCGCAAGGGCTACGCGGCCTTCGCGCCGGCCCAGCCCCAGCTCCACCTGGTGGCCAACACCGTCGTCACGCCGGTGAGCGAGGACGAGGCGACCGCGGTGAGCAACCTGGCCTTCTTCCAGCGCGGCGAGGCCGGGTGGGCGGTGCAGATGGTCGGGCGCTACGACGACGTCCTCACCCGGCGGGACGGCGAGTGGCGGTTCCAGAAGCGGGTGACCAGCTTCCTGCCGTAACACAGCACGACCGAGGGGGCCTTGCCGATCCCGGCAAGGCCCCCTCGGCGCTGGTCAGTTCTTTTCGTCGGCCTTGGCGAAGCCGAAGGTGGCGTAGTCGTTCGTGCCGACCTCCTTGATCAGCTCCTGGAGCTTCCACCGCCCGGTGGGGTTCAGCAGCTGGCGGACCGGCTTGCCGGGGATGTTGGCGCCGTAGAAGTAGCTGCTCGTCAGGAACGACGACTGGCCCGAGCTGTCGTTGACCAGGTCCGTCCACTCCTGCTCGGCGGCGGCGGTCACCTCGACCACGTCATGGCCGTGCTCGCGGGCGTGGACGAGCACGTCGGTGACGAACTCGACCTGGTCGCCGGAGTAGCGCGGGTTGTTGCCGAGGGCGCCGTGCGGGCCGCCGGGGAAGAAGAAGTTCGGGAAGCCGGCCGCCGCGACGCCGAGATAGGTCGAGGGGCCGTCCTTCCAGTACTCCTCCAGAGGGAGCCCGCCGCGGCCGCGCACGCCCAGCCGGTTGAGGGCGCCGGTGCCGAAGTCGTAGCCGGTCGCCCAGATGATGACGTCGAACTCCTGGTGGCCGGCGCTGGTCTCGATGCCGGTCTCGGTGATCCGGGTGATCGGCGTCTCGTTGATGTCCACCAGCTCGACGGACGGCTTGTTGTACGCCTCGAAGTAGCCGGTCACGAACGGGGGCCGGCGGCCGCCGTAGCCGTGGTCCTTGGGGATCAGCTTCTCGGCCGTGGCCGGGTCCTTCACGATGGAACGGATCTTGGCGGCGATGAACTCGCACCACTCCTTGTTCACCGTGGGGTTGGTGGTCATGTCGTAGTAGTGCTCGGACAGTTTGGTGAACCCCGGGCCGTTCCAGCGCTCTTCGAAGAACTCCTGGCGCTGCTCGGGGGAGTCGTCCAGGCCCGAGCGCATGGTGATCTGGTGCAGGAAGCCGCTCACCGAGGTGTTGAGGGTGTCGCGGATCGACTCGAAGTCGGACTTGAGCCAGGCCTGGTCCTCCGCCGTGAGCGGGCCGTTGTTCAGCGGTGTCGCCCAGTCGGCCACCTTCTGGTACACCGTCAGCTTGGCCACGTCGTCGGCGATCGCGGGGACGATCTGCACCCCGCTGGAGCCGGTGCCGATCTGCGCGACCCGCTTGCCGGTGAAGTCGACCGGGGTCTTCGGCCAGCGGCCGGTGTGGTGCTGGTCGCCGCGGAAGTCGGCGCGCCCAGGGATCTCGGGGATGAACGGCACCGACAGGATGCCGGTCGCGGCGACGACGTAGCGCGCCTCGTGCTCGGTGCCGTCGTCCGTGGTCACCGTCCAGGTGCCGGACTCCTCACCGAAGACCGCGGAGGTCACCTTGGCGTTGAACACCATGTCGCGGCGCAGGTCGAAGCGGTCGACGACATGGTTGAAGTAGCGCTCGATCTCCGGCTGCCCGGCGAACTTCTCCGACCACTCCCACTCCTCCCACAGCTCCTTGGAGAAGAGGTAGCCGTAGGTGTAGCTCTCGGAGTCGAAGCGGGCCTCGGGGTAGCGGTTCCAGTACCAGGTACCGCCGACGCCGCTGCCGGCCTCGATCAGACGCACCGAGAACCCGGCCTCGCGCGCCCGGTACAGCTGGTAGATGCCGGTGACTCCGGCTCCGATGACGAGGACGTCGACCTTCGTCGATCCGCTCATCTGCCCTCCACGGCTCCAAGGGGCTTTGCGGCTCCCGGGTTGTTTTCTTCGACCGGTCGGTCGAATAATGAGCCCGAGACTAGATGAGGGCCTGGGCTCGATCAATAGGTCTTGAGTGTACCGACCGTTTGGTCTAACTTTCCGCTCAGGGCAACGTCGCCTTCCCGGAACAGGAGCCGTGTATGACTGCGAAAGACATCAAGGAGCCGGTGCCCGACTCCGATCTGCGGGCCGCGGGCCTGAAGGCGCTGCGCGAGGCGCTGCCCGGTGTCTTCCCCGAGGGCGACATCGACCTGCGGGACGGCAAGCTCGGCGAGGACCTCGTCGAGATCGGCCTGACCACCGTCTACGGCGCCCTGTGGGCCCGAGAGGGGCTCAGCGCCCGGGACCGCAGCCTGGTCACCCTGGGCGTGCTCATCGCGCTCGGCGCCGAGACCGAGATGAAGACCCACTTCCGGATCGCCAAGACCAACGGTCTGACCGAGGACGAGCTCGCCGAGGTCATCTACCACTCCGCCGGATACGCCGGCTACCCCCGCGCGACGGCCGCCCGCACCGCGGCCCGCGAAGCACTGGCCGGCTAGAGCCGCAGGCACCGAGGAGCACGCATGTCACTTCAGGGAAAGGTCGCGGTCGTCACGGGCGGCGCCCGCGGCATCGGTCAGGGCATCGCGACCGTACTGGCGGCCAAGGGCGCCGCGGTCGCCGTATGGGACCTCAACGCGGAGGGCGCCGAGAAGACCGCCGCCGCCATCAACGAGTCCGGCGGGAAGGCCATCGCGGTGGGCGGTGACGCCGCCGCGGCCGACGCGATCGCTGCCGCCGCGGCCCGCACCCGCGCCGAACTCGGCCCGGTCACCATCCTCGTCAACAACGCGGGCACCACCGCCTACCAGCCGTTCACGGACATCTCCGAGGACGCCTGGGACCGCATGATGGCCATCAACCTCAAGGGACCGTTCCTGGTCACCCAGGAGCTGGTGCCCGACATGCTCGCGGCCGGCTGGGGCCGGATCGTCAACATCTCCTCCTCGTCCGCGCAGACCGGCGCACCCGCCATGGCCCACTACGCGGCCTCCAAGGGTGGGGTCATCGGACTGACCCGGGCGCTGGCCGTCGAGTACATCGACAAGGGGATCACCGTCAACCACGTCCCGCCGGGGTTCATCGACACCCCGCTGGTGCGCCAGGGCCCCGTCGACGTGGAGGCGGTCGCGGCCGGCATGCCGATGAAGCGGGCCGGCACCCCCGAGGACGTCGCCCACGCCGTGGCCTACCTGGCCTCCGAGGAGGCGAGCTACGTCACCGGCCAGACCCTCAGCACGAACGGCGGGCGCTACCTCGTATGAGCATCCAGAACGTCCTGGTGGTGGGCGCGTCCGCGGCCGGGCTCGCCACGGTGGAAGCGCTCCGGCGCAAGGGGTACGAGGGTGCCGTCACCGTCCTCGGCGACGAGCCGCACGCCCCCTACGACCGGCCGCCGCTGTCCAAGCAGGTCCTCGCCGGCGCCTGGGAGCCGTCCCGCGCCGAGCTGCGGACCGCCGACTTCCTCGCCGACCTGGGCGCCGACTTCCGGTTCGGCGACCCGGCGACCGGCCTGGACGCGGCCACCCGGACCGTGCGCACCGAGGCCGGGCACGAGCTGACGGCCGACGCGGTCGTGATCGCCACGGGGGTGCGGCCACGGACGCTGCCCGGCCAGGAGCCGCTGGCCGGGGTGCACGTCCTGCGCAGCCTCGACGACTGCCTCGCCCTGCGCGCCGACCTGCTCGCCGCCTCGCGGCTGGTGGTCGTCGGCGAGGGCGTGCTCGGCTCGGAGATCGCGGCCACGGCCCGGGGGCTCGGCCTGGACGTCACTTTGACCGGGCCGCTGGCCGCGCCGATGGCCCTCCAGGTGGGCCCGCTGGTCTCGGGCCTCCTCGCCGACCTGCACACCGAGCAGGGCGTACGGCTGCGGCTGGGGACCGGCGTCACCGGCCTCACCGGTGCCGCCGGCCGGGTCACGGGGGTGGAGCTGGCCTCGGGCGAGGTGCTGCCCGCCGACGTGGTCGTCGTCGCGATCGGCGCCGTACCCGCGACGGACTGGCTCGCCGACAGCGGACTCGAACTGGACAACGGCGTGGTCTGCGACGCGCTGTGCCGGGCCGAGGAGGGGATCTACGCCGTCGGCGACGTGGCCCGCTGGCACCACGAGCGGCTCGGCCGCTGGGTCCGCCTGGAGAACCGTACGAACGCCACCGAGCAGGGCATGGCCGTCGCCGCGACCCTCCTCGGCGAGGAACGGCCGTACGTGCCGGTGCCGTACTTCTGGACGGACCAGTACGACGCCAAGCTCCAGTGCCACGGCTTCCTCCCCGCCGACGCCGAAATGGACGTCGTCGAGGGGGAGTTGGCGGCGCGTCGGTTCGTGGTCCGGTACCGCGTCGACGGCCGGGTCACCGGAGTCCTGGGCTGGAACATGCCCAAGCAGACGCGGCTGCGCCGCCAGGAGGTCGTCGACGCGCTGCGGTCCGACCCCGTCCCCACCCACTGAACGATCAGGAGAGACCCATGAAGGTTGTCGTCGACGAGGAGAAGTGCGTCGCCGCCGGACAGTGCGTGTCCGCCGCCATGGACGTGTTCGACCAGCGCGACGAGGACGGCATCGTCGTCGTCCTCGACGAGAACCCCCCGGCGGAGCTGGCCGACGACGTCCGCAACGCGGCCGCGGTGTGCCCCGCTCTCGCCATCCGCATCGAGGAGTAGGTCCCCCGAGTCCCCCCACCCCGATCCGCTGGAGGAGAACCCATGGCCGAGGCAGAGACCCGCCCCGCCCCCGACGAGGAGCTGTACTACTACCAGGACGACCGGGACGCCACGTGCCCGTTCGCCCCGCCGCCGGGCCTGCGCGCGCTCAACGACAAGGCGCCCGTCACCCGCGCCCGCATCTGGGACGGCAGCACCCCCTGGCTGGTCACCGGACACGCCGCGCAGCGCGCGATCCTGTCCGACCCGCGGGTCAGCTCGGACGACAAGAGGGCCGGATTCCCGTTCCCCAACAAGCCCATGGCGGACACCGCCCACGAGCACCCGCTGACGATCTTCAACGCCGACGGCGCCGACCACACCCGTATCCGCCGCATGATGACCCGCCCCTTCACCCGCCCCCGCATGGAGGCGCTGCGGCCGGACATCCAGCGGTTCACCGACGAGCTGATCGACAAGATGCTCGCGGGCCCCAAGCCGGTCGACCTGGTCACCGCGCTCTCGCTGCCGCTGCCCTCGCTGATGATCTGCGCGCTGCTCGGAGTGCCGTACGACGACCACGAGTTCTTCCAGGAGCACGCCGGGTTCGCCACCCGCAGCGACAAGACCACCGAGGAGCAGACGGCCGCCAACCGGGCGCTCGGCGGCTACCTCGCCGGACTGCTCCAGAAGAAGATGGAGGAGCCCGGCGAGGACGTCCTCTCCGACTTCGCCCAGCGGATCAAGGACGGCGACCTCACCCTCCCCGAGGCCACCCTGCTCTCCATGATCCTGCTGATCGCGGGGCACGAGACCAGTGCGAACATGATCACGCTGGGCACCGCGCTGCTCCTGGAGAACCCGGAGGAGATCGCCCGGCTGCGCGCGGTCGAGGACACCCGGGAGGCCGCGGGCGCGGTCGAGGAGATCCTGCGCTACATCACCGTCGCCACCTTCGGCCAACGGCGCATCGCCGCCGAGGACTTCGAGTTCGAGGGCGTGCGGATCAAGGCCGGCGACGGGATCGTCGTACCGCTGCCGGCCGGCAACTGGGACCCGGAGGCCTTCCCGGAGCCGGAGAAGCTCGACCTCACCCGCAAGGCGACCCACCACCACGCCTTCGGCTGGGGCATCCACCAGTGCCTCGGCCAGCAGCTCGCCCGCATCGAGCTCCAGGTCGTCTACGGCACCCTCTACCGCCGCATCCCCACGCTGCGCCTGGCCGTGGACCGGGACGAGCTGTCGTTCCGCCCGGCCGACGCGCTGGCCTTCGGTATCGGCGAGCTGCCCGTCACCTGGTAGCGCATCGGTCCAGGGGCCCCGCCCCGTCACCCCAGGGCGCCGGAGCCGCCGGACACCGCCCGACAACGTACGGAGTCACCCATGAGCGAGTTCAGGTTCGACGGGCGCGTGGCGGTCGTCACCGGCGCGGGCCGCGGTATCGGCCGGGCCCACGCCCGGCTGCTGGCGGCGCGCGGAGCGAAGGTCGTCGTCAACGACCTCGGCGGGTCGATGGAGGGCGAGGGCACCGACGCCGGGCCCGCGCAGAAGGTCGTCGACGAGATCAGGGCGGCCGGGGGCGAGGCCGTCGCGGACACCCACGACGTGTCCACGCAGGACGGCGGCAAAGCGATCGTCGACACGGCCGTCGAGCACTTCGGGCGGATCGACATCCTCGTCAACAACGCCGGGATCATCCGGTGGGCGGGACTGCCCGAGGTCGACGCCGACAACCTCGAACGCCACCTCGCCGTCCACCTCCTCGGCTCCTTCAACACGCTGCGGGCCGCCTGGCCGCACTTCGTGGCGCAGGAGTACGGCCGGGTCGTGCTGACCACGTCCAGCGGGGTGTTCGGCCTGCCCAACAACCTCTCCTACGCGGCGGCCAAGGGCGGCACGATCGGGCTGGCCCGCAGCGCCAAGCTGGCCGGCGCCCCGCACAACATCAAGGTCAACCTGATCGCGCCGGCCGCGATGACCCGCATGGGCGGCGGCCCCGAGGACGAGGACGCGCAACAGGCGGACGGGCAGCCGTACATGCCCTCCGACGCGGTCGCGCCCATGGTCGCGTACCTCGCCCACGAGAGCTGCCCGGTCAGCGGCGAGATCTACACCGCGGGCGCGGGCCGCTTCGCCCGCCTCTTCCTCGCCTCCACAGAGGGCTACGCCCACGAGGACGGCCCCGCCTCGATCGAGGACGTCGCCGCGCACTGGGACGCCGTCAACGACGAGAAGGGCTACTACGTCCCGTCCGACCTGATGGAGTGGTCGGGGGCTTTCCTGAAGCACCAGTTCGGCGGCTAGGGCGTGTTGCGAAAGTCCCGTCTGCCGTTCGACGCCCGGCACGCCCTCTCGCCGCACCGGACGAAAGCCCACGTACAACCAGTACGAGGGC
>NZ_JBEYVC010000256.1:0-11646 GCF_040643855.1 Streptomyces sp. NPDC047072
CGTCCGTCAGTTCATGCCGCCGCACCATAAAACGCCCCTGCCCAGACGGGGCACTGATCCACCCACCCAAACAAGAGCCATCAGAAGCGACCTAGGGCCTGTCCGGCGGATCAGGCCGGCTGCAAGGGGCGGTGCTGATGAGTGCAGGTGAGCGGGGCTGGGTGCGTCTGGCTGCAAGGCGGAGGAGCCGTGCCGATCAGCCGCCGCCGCGGCGGGCGACGCGATGGGGGCACCTCCCGCGCGAGGTTGTTCGAGCGTGGGGGAGTCGGCGAGTGACGACAACGCGGCTGGGGGCACCTCCCACGCCCTTGAGGCAGTGGGGGAGGGCGTGCCCCGCCCCGCGACGCCGGCATGATCCGCCGGACAGGCCCTGGCCCTGACGGGAGTTCAGTCGCCGATGCGGTCGATCTGACGGAGCTTGTTCGTGGCGTCGAGGGCCGCGACCTTGTAGGACTCGGCGAGGGTCGGGTAGTTGAAGACGGCGTCGACCAGGTAGTCGACGGTGCCGCCGCAGCCCATCACGGACTGGCCGATGTGGATCAGTTCGGTGGCGCCGGAACCGAAGCAGTGGACGCCGAGCAGGGTCCGGTCCTCGGCGGAGACCAGGAGTTTGAGCATGCCGTGCGAGTCGCCGATGATCTGGCCGCGGGCCAGTTCCCGGTAGCGCGAGACGCCGACCTCGAACGGCACGCGGTCCTCGGTGAGTTGGTCCTCCGTCCGCCCGACGAAGCTGATCTCCGGGATGGTGTAGATGCCGATGGGCTGGAGGTTGTGCATCTGCCCGACCGGCTCGCCGCAGGCGTGATAGGCGGCGGCCCGGCCCTGTTCCATCGACGTCGCGGCCAGCGCGGGGAAGCCGATCACGTCGCCGACGGCGTAGATGTGCGGCACCTCGGTGCGGTAGTGCTCGTCGACCGTGATCCGCCCGCGCCGGTCCGCCGTCAGGCCCGCCTTGTCGAGGTCGAGGTCGTCGGTGAGCCCCTGCCGCCCCGCCGAGTACATCACCGCGTCGGCGGGGATCTTCTTACCGCTTTCCAGCACGGTGAGCGTGCCCCGCGGATGCCGTTCGACGGCGGCCACCGTCTCCCCGAACCGGAAGGTCACCGCGAGGTCCCGCAGGTGGTACTTGAGCGACTCGATCACCTCGACGTCGCACATGTCGAGCATCCCGGCCCGCTTCTCGACGACGGTGACCTTGCTGCCGAGCGCGGCGAACATCGACGCGTACTCCATGCCGATCACGCCGGCACCCACGATGACCATGGACCGCGGAACCCGCTCCAGGTTCAGGACGTTGTCCGAGTCCATGATCGTCCGGCCGTCGAACTCGACCGTGTCCGGGCGCGCGGGCCGGGTGCCGGTGGCGATCACGATGTGTTCGGCGCTCAGCAGCCGCTCATGGCCGGTGACCTCGCGCAGCGTGACCGTGTGCGGGTCGACGAAGCTGCCGGTGCCGGCGAAGAGGGCCACGTGGTTGCGGGAGAGCTGGCTGCGGATCACGTCGACCTCGCGGCCGACCACGTGCTGGGTGCGCGCGGTCAGGTCGGCGACGGTGATGTCCTCCTTCAGCCGGTAGCTCTGCCCGTACAGGTCGCGCTGGGTGAGACCGGTCAGATAGAGGACCGCCTCGCGCAGGGTCTTGGAGGGAATGGTGCCGGTGTGGATGGAGACCCCGCCGACCATGTCGGGGCGGTCGACGATGGCGACCCGGCGGCCCAGCTTGGCCGCGGCGATGGCGGCTTTCTGGCCACCCGGACCGGATCCGATGACGAGCATGTCGAAGTCGGGCACCCTCGGAAGTCTGACAGCCCGCACACCCCTTCGGAAAGGGTGAGCGGTAAACCTTGGGCGCCGCGAACTCCCCCAGGTGACCGGGACGTTACGGCCCGCCCTCCCGGTATCTGTCGCACGCCCGGCCCCGCCGCGCCACAATGAGGCCATGGGCCACCGACTCGCCGACGCGAGCACCCCGGCCCGGCTGGCCGCCCCCGACGAGGGCATCGGCCGGGACGAACTGGCGCTCGCCACCCGCAACCACGGCCTCCCGCTGGAGGCCCTGCGCCACGACCTGACCCCACCGGGCCTGCACTACGTCCTGACGCACTACGACATCCCGTACGTCCCCGAAGGGACCCCCTGGCATCTCGCGGTCGGCGGCCGGGTGCGCAGCCCGCTGACCCTGACCCCGGCCGATCTGCGGGCCCTGCCCGCCGTCACCACCCGGGTCACCCTGGAGTGCGCGGGCAACGGCCGCGCCCTGCTCACGCCCCGCCCGGTCAGCCAGCCCTGGCTGGTCGAGGCCGTCGGCACCGCCGAGTGGACGGGCGTACCGCTGCGGCTGCTGCTCGCCGAGGCCGGGGTCGAGGCGGACGCCGTGGACGTGGTGTGCACCGGCGCCGACCACGGCGTGGAGCGCGGTGTCGAACAGGACTACCAGCGCTCCCTGCCCCTCGACGTGGCCACCGGCACCGAGCCCGAGGTGCTGGTGGCGTACGAGATGAACGGCGCGCCGCTGCTCCCGCAGCACGGCCACCCGCTGAGGCTGGTCGTGCCCGGCTGGTACGGCATGGCGCACGTGAAGTGGCTGCGGGACATCACCGTCACCGACACACCCTTCGAGGGGTTCCAGCAGACGGTCGCCTACCGGCTCCGGCAGCACCCCGAGGACCCCGGCGAGCCGGTCACCCGCATCGCCCCGCGCGCCCTCCTGGTCCCGCCCGGCTTCCCGGACTTCATGTCCCGCACCCGGGTGGTCCGGCCCGGCGCGGTGGTCCTGGAGGGGCGGGCCTGGTCGGGGCGGGCGCCGGTGACCTCCGCCGAGGTGAGCACGGACGGCGGACACAGCTGGCACGAGGCCGAGTTGGAGCCCGACACCGGCCACCGCTGGGCCTGGCGGGGCTGGCGCTTCGCCTGGACGGCGACGCCGGGTCAGCACGTGCTCAGCGCACGGGCCACCGACGCCGACGGCCACACCCAGCCGCTCGAACAGCCCTGGAACCGCGGCGGCTTCGCCGTCAACCTGGTCCAGCGGGTCGAGGTGCTGTGCTTGGAGGACCCCGCCTGACGGACAGGCCCTAGGTGTACTGTCCAGGCAGGTTGGTCGAGTTTGTGCTCGGACAGGGCCTGAATCCTGGTGACGGGTGAAGGCCTCCGGTTGTGGAGTGGAGCTGTCGAGGAACCGCTCCGCCATCCAGGAGGCCTTCGTGTCTCACGCTAACGCTGCTTTGACTCCCCGTGCCCGTCTGCGCCTGGCGCGTCTGATTGTTGATGACGGGTGGCCGGTCGCCCGTGCGGCCGAGCGCTACGACGTGTCCTGGCCCACCGCCAAGCGGTGGGCCGACCGTTATGCCGAGTCCGGAGCCACCGCCAGGTGCGATCGGTCCTCGCGGCCGCACCGCAGCCCGGCCCGAACCCCGCAGCCCCAGGTCCGCAGGATCGTGCATCTGCGCTGGAAGCAGCGGCTGGGCCCGGTCCAGATCGCCGGCCGGCTGGGCATGTCCGCCTCGACCGTCCACGCGGTCCTGACCCGCTGTCGGATCAACCGCCTGTCCCACATCGACCGCCTCACCGGCGAGCCCGTCCGCCGCTACGAACACGATCACCCCGGCGCGATGCTCCACATCGACGTCAAGAAACTCGGCAACGTCCCCGACGGCGGCGGCTGGCGCTACGTCGGACGCGTCCAGGGCCGCAGGAACCGCGCCGCAACACCCGACAGGCCCCGCAACAAATACCGCGGACCGCTGCTCGGGACTGCATTCGTCCACACAGTCGTCGACGACCACTCCCGCGTCGCCTATGCCGAGATCTGCGATGACGAGACGGCCGCGACCGCAGTCGATGTCCTGCACCGTGCGGTGGACTGGTTCGCCGCACGCGGGGTGAGCATCGAGCGGGTCCTCACCGACAACGGCTCGGCCTACCGCTCCCGGCACTGGTCCCAGGCCTGCGCCGAGCTCGGGATCACGCCGAAGAAGACCCGGCCCTACCGGCCCCAGACGAACGGCAAAGTCGAACGCTTCCACCGCACCCTGGCCGACGGCTGGGCCCTGGGACGCTTCTACGCCAGCGAATCAGCGCGCCGCAAAGCCCTTCCGTCCTGGCTCCATCACTACAATCACCACCAACCCCACACCGCGACCGGCGGCAAACCACCCATCACCAGGTTGACCAACGTCCCTGGGCAGTACAGCTAGGGCAGCAGCTTCTCCAGTGCCGCCGGGCCCTCCGTCTCCAGTTTGCGGCGGGCCCATTCGAGGGTGTGGGGGGTGAGGTCCTTGCCGGAGGCGAGCACCACGTCCTCGGGTGTCACCTCGGTGCCGGTACGGGTGTGGAGCAGGTCGTCCGGGGTGGCACGGTCCTCGGACGGCCCGGACACGTCGGGCTGTGACGTCGGCATGGTCTGCTCCTCGGATCCGGATCGTTGTGCGGTCCCGGTGGTGTCAACGGTCCCGCTATCACCATTCATCGCGCGGGCCGACCCTGCATCCCGAGGCGCCGGGATGCTCCCGTGACCGGCCGGGCGTGTAATGGGAGGAACGGGCCCGCTCGGGGGCGGCCGGGCTCGGGTCGGCAGGGAAGACGACACCATGACCAGCACCCGGAGGGACCCGGCTCCGAAGGGCGCCCTGCGCAGGCTGGGGGAGTGGTGCGCCCGGCACTTCGTGATCGTCCTGGTGGGCTGGCTGGTCGCCCTGGTCGCCGTACAGCTGCTGAACCGGTCCTTCGGCGGGGAGTACGAGGACAACTTCTCGCTGTCCGGGGTGCAGTCGCAGGAGGGCCTGGACGTCCTGAAGCGGCACGACCCGGCGGCCGGTGGATACAGCAGCCAGATCGTCCTGCACGATGCCCAGAAGCCGTTGAACGACCTCGACTCGCAGATGTCCGGCGCGGTCACCGACCTGGGCAAGCTGCCGCACGTCCTCGCGGTCCAGAACCCGCTGACCGCGCCCGCCTCCAAGGTCGGGCCGCTCTCCTCCGACGGGAAGACCGCCTACATCACCGTCCGTTTCGACACCCAGCCCTCGACCCTCGGGGACGGCTACCTCGCCGGCGTGGACAAGGCCGTACAGCCGCTGCGGGCGGCCGGGGCCGATGTGGAGTACGGCGGACCGCTCGGTGAGCTGGCGCGGCCCGCCGCCGACGACCGGGTGAGCGAGCTGATCGGCTTCGCGGTGGCGATCGTCGTGCTGCTGGTCGGCTTCGGCAGTGTGATCGCCGCCGGCATCCCGCTGCTGACCGCCCTGATCAGCGCGGTCGGCGGGCTCGCCTGCCTCGGCCTGCTCGCCGCCGCGTTCACCTTCGCGACCGTCTCGCCGACGCTGGCCACGATGATCGGCCTCGGCGTCGGCATCGACTACGCCCTCTTCCTGATCACCCGGCACCGGCAGCACCTCATGGACGGCGCCGACCCCGTGCACGCGGCGGGCGGGGCCACGGCCACCAGCGGACGGGCCGTGCTCGTCTCCGGCTGCACGGTGATCGTCGCCCTGGCCGGACTGTCCGCGTCCGGCGTGTCCTTCATCGGCAAACTCGGGCTCGCGGCGGCCGTCACGGTCGTCTCCGCGGTGCTCGGCGCCCTCACGCTGGTCCCGGCCCTGCTGGGCCTCATCGGCACCCGGATCGACCGCTACCGGGTGCGCCGGCCGGTCGCCGAGGCGGGCTCAACGCCTCAAGGGACCTGGCACCGGTACGCCCAGCGGGTCGAGCGGCGCCCCTGGCGCTACCTGGCCGCCGGTGTCACCGCCGTCGTGGTCCTCGCGATCCCGGTCTTCTCGATCCAGCTCGGCCACATCGGCGACGGCGCCGACCCCACCTCCTTCACCGACCGGCGCGCCTACGACCGGATGACCGACGCCTTCGGCCCCGGCTCCAACGGGCCCCTGACCGTCGTACTCGATCAGACGTCCGTGCCGTCCTCGCAGCGCGCGGATCTCGCCGACAAGGCGCAGAAGACCCTGAACGACGTGTCAGGGGCGGCCGCGGTCACCCCGCTGACCCCCACCAAGGACGGCGACGTGCTGATCGGCACCGTCTACTCCAAGGAGTCCCCGCAGAGCGCCGCCACCACCGGCCTCACCAACCGGCTGGTCGACGACACCCTGCCCGCCGCGGTCGCCGGAACCGACGCACGGGGCTACGTCACCGGCACGACCGCCGCCCAGGTCGACTTCCGGGACATCGTGTCGAGCAGGCTGCCGCTGATCATCGGCGTGGTCGTCGCGCTCGCCTTCCTGATCATCCTGGCGGTCTTCCGGGGCCTCCTGGTGGCCCTGAAGGCGGCCGTCCTCAACGTCCTGTCCATAGCGGCCTCCTACGGTGTCGTCGTCGCCGTCTTCCAATGGGGCTGGGGCGGGCCCGCGCTGGGGGTCTCGGGCAAGGTGCCCATCGAGAGCTATGTGCCGATGATGATGTTCGCGATCATCTTCGGGCTGAGCATGGACTACGAGATCTTCCTGCTCTCCCGGGTCCACGAGGCCTGGCTGCGCACCGGGGACGCCAAGGCCTCGGTCGCCCACGCCCTGGAGATCACCGCGCGGGTCATCACCTGCGCGGCGCTGATCATGGTGAGCGTGTTCGCCGCGTTCATCGTCAGCGACAACATCGTGGTCAAGATGCTCGGACTGGGGCTCGCCGTGAGCGTGCTGATCGACGCGACCGTCGTACGGCTGCTCATGGTCCCGGCCGTGATGACCCTGCTGGGCCGGCACGCCTGGTGGACGCCCCGGTGGCTGGACCGGGTCCTGCCGCACATCGACGCGGAGGGCGAGCACGAGGTCAGTCCGGCCGCGGCTCCCCGGGAGCGAGAACCAGCATCGTGACGTCGTCCGGGAGGGCCGGGGCGTAGCGGACGAGGTCGGCCCAGACCCGCTCGGTGAGGTCCGCGGCCCCGGCGAAATCCGCCAGCCGCTCCAGCAGGGGGTAGAAGGCGCCGGTGCGGTCCCGGGCCTCCCACACGCCGTCCGAGGCGAGGAAGAGACGGTCGCCGGGGAGCAGCGGGACCGTCACCCCGGCGGGCGGCGAGGCGTCGGACAGGCCCAGGCCGAGCGGGCTGCCCGCCGGGACGTCCAGGGCCACGGCCCGGCTCGCGCGCAGCAGCACGGGCGCCGGATGACCGCAGGCCACGAACCGCACCCGCGTCCCGTCCGCCGCGAACTCCAGCAGCAGCGCCGTCGCGAACAGCTCCGAGTGCCGTACGGCGGCGGAGTCCACGACGAGCCTGCGGTCCAGCCGCGCGGCCAGCGACTCGGGGTCCGGCTGGTCCAGCACGGCCTCCCGGAAGGCGCCGAGCAGCGAGGCGACGGTCGCGACGGCGGACAGGCCGTGCCCCTGGACGTCCCCCATCACCGCCCGGACCCCACCGGGCCCTTCCCGCACGTCGAAGAAGTCCCCGCCGACCAGCGTCCCGCGCTGGGCAGCCCGGTACAGGCCCGCGCACCGCACCGGCCCCACCCGCTCCGGCAGCAGCGGCACCACCGCGCGCTGCGCGGCCTCCGCGACCGCCCGCTCGGTCACCAGCTGGGCGTCCCGGCGGCTGCGCACGAACGACACGAGCACGCTGAGGGCCGCGACGAAGCCGACGGTCAGGACGTCGGTGGTGCCGGGATCGTTGAGCCGGAACGCCGGCACGTTCAGGACGACCACCACGGCCACGCCCAGCACCGCGGTCGCCGCCGGACCGTACGACAGCACGGCCAGCGGCGGGATCGCGCCCAGCAGGAAGCCGATGTCGAGCGGATCGGGGCTCGCCAGGGTCGCCACGCACACTCCGGTGAGCAGCGCGGCCGGCAGCACCCGCACCCAGCTCGGCGGCGGCGCGCCCCTCAGCCAGCTCCGCCGGTCCCGGTCGAGCCGCACCGCCCGACCACGCACTCCGCTCACACCACTACGCTGCTACGGCGCGCGCGGCGGCGCATGTTCTTGGGCGAACGCGCAGCCTGTCTTTAGAACGGCGTCGGCCTCGGCGTCGGTCAGAACGGGGTCAGCGTCAGCCGTATCCCCGTCGGCGCCGTGTCCTGGATGTACGAGGCGTGGTCGGCCACGTCGTCGAAGGCGAAGCCGTACGCCTTGCCGTCCGCCGTGGCCGCGTGCATGGCCTTGGCGTAGTGGTTGGTGAGCGCGGTCCGGTAGAAGGTTCCGGCGTCGGTGGTCGGCTGGGCGGCCTGGGAGAGCAGCGTCGACCGGTTGAACCCGGCACCGAGCACGGCCGCGACCGGGCCGGTCGTGCCGTCGTTCGGCGCGGCCAGGCTGCCGTCGCAGAACAGCACGTCCCGGGTCGACGGCCGTGCGAAGGAGACCTGCGCGGGCCCGGTGAACACCAGCTGCTCGCCCCGCACCCGGCCGGTGAACGCACCCGCGTTCGTCGTCACCGTCAGATCCCGGCCGGTGTACGTGCTCCACACCTCGTCGATGTACGGCGCGAAGTAGTCCTTGGCGAACAGTCCCGCGTCCAGACCGTGCCCCGGCGCGATGACCCGCGTGTCGTCCACGACCAGCGGCGCGAACTCCGGCACCTCGCGCACGGCGGCGAAGGCACCGGCCCGCCCGGAAGCACGCAGCGTCCCCGTCGTCTGGTCCCGCGCGCCGGTCAGCCGGATGCTCAGGGGCACGCTGAACATGTCGACCATGGTGGTGTTGCAGAACATCCCCGCCGCGTTGTGCGTGAACTCGGCGCAGTCGTGCAGCACCGGGTAGTTGGGGTCGGAGGTCACCCATCCCGCCGGGTACTGGAGCGCGGGGTTGCCGTTCCCGTCGGCCACCGCCTTGAGCTTCAGCTTCGCGCCGAGGGAGACGTAGATGCGGCCGGACATGTAGGGGAGGGTGAGGGTGGTCTCGCCGTTGCCCGCCAGGCTGATCGCGTAGTCGGTGTAGCCGTCGGCGCCGTTGTCCGAGAGGGCGATCGGAGCGAGCGTGCCGTCCGGGGTGGCCCGCACCTGACGGCCGTCCAGGTTGCCGACGACGTACAGGTGGACGTTGGCGTTGTCGAAGGCACCGGTGTTGTTCACGACGGTCAGGGGCAGCGCGCCGGCCGCGGTCGTACCGGCGAGGGCGTGGGGGGCCACCGCGGCGACGGCGGGAGCGGCGACCACCGCACCGCCCAGGGCGAACAGCAGCTTGCGGCGGCCGAGGCCACGCTGGTGGCGAGGGGTCATGTGGGGGATCTCCTCGGGTCGTTGAGAGCGCTCTCAGGGGGTGAACGTTGCCCGATGCTACGGATGGCCGGGGCGTCGGCATACAGCGCGGACGGTGCTTAATCCGCTGTTAAGGGCCGCTTAAGCGGTGGGGCGTGTGGTGCGTGTGCGGTGCGTGTGTGGTGCGTGTGTGGTGTGCAAATCCGATGGACAGCGCTCTTGGAGATCGCGTAAGTTCGGGCACCACGCCCCGAGACGACGGAAGGAGGCGAGTGCCGTGCAGTCCACATCGACCCCGCGCTCCCTTTTCGTCGCCCCGGCGTGCCTCGTCTGACCGGGAGCGCTTCACGCCGTACGCATCCCGGAGGAATCCACCCATGACCGATCTGGTCATCCGTGCGCTCACTGAGCGCGACGCTTCCCTCTTCGACGAGCTTCCCGACCCGCTCGGCGCCCGCGAGGCCCACCGCGCCACTCACCACCGCCCGGACTGGAAGCGCGTCGCCCTGCGCGACGGCAAGGTCGTCGCCCGCGGCGCCTGGTGGGGCGGCCCCGACGACGAACACCCCGTCAACATCAACTGGTTCGACGTCGCCGAAGGCGAGGAGGAGGCCGGAGCGGAACTCCTGCGCACCGCCCCCTGGCAGGTCGAACTCGAGCTGAACCTGCCCCCCGACTGGCGCGAGGACCCGCTACGGCGGGCCGCAGCCGAGGCTCGCTTCAGCTCCGTACGCGAAGGCGGTTACGAACTCCTGGTCGAGCGCTACCTGTACCGCTGGACACCGGAGCACGGGCTGCCCGAGCGGCCCGGGCGTCTGGAGTTCCGGCCCGAGGACGACGACGCCCTCTTCTTCGACCTGTTGCGACGTATCCACTCCGCCACCCTCGACGCGCACGCCCTCCTGGCCATCGAGGAGGGAGGCCTCGACAAGGCGGCGCAGGAGGAACTCGACTTCTTCCACTGGTGTCCCTCGCCCCGCGAGTGGTGGCAGATCGCGTGCACCCCGGAGGGAGACGTGGTCGGCATCCACATTCCGGCGTACAACCCGTCCGGCCCCTGCATCGGGTTCATCGGGGTCGTACCGGAGCAGCGGGGCCACGGGTACGCCTACGACCTGCTCGCCGAGTGCACGCACTACCTGGTCGAGCACGGCGCGGAGTTCGTCGCCGGGGCAACCGACCGGGGGAACTTCCCCATGGCCGCCAACTTCGACAGGGCGGGCTATCCCGTCGTCCGGGAGCGACTGAACTTCCGGCCCGTACGGACGCGTTGAGCCGCGCCGCCACCCGGCACCGACGGGCGGTTCGGACCGGTTGTCAGTGCCGGGTGGCATGCTGATCGTCGGTGGGTGCGGAGTGGGTGCGGTGTCGTCGTCGGTGGTCGGAGGAGCGGGCGTGGGGTTCGAGGGCGAGGTCTGGCAGGTGCGCAGCGGTGACGACGGCGTCGGGGAGATCCTGATCGACGACGCCGACTTCCCCTGGCTGTCGGGCCGCTTCACGGCCGGCCCGGCGTACGAGTCGGTACGGGAGCTCTTCGCCCGCGAACTCGCCTTGATCGAACGGGACGACGAGGACAGACGGGAGGAGTGGGAGGCGGCCTACGACGAGATCACACGGCGTGTCTCCCTGGTCGCACCGGACGGCCCGGTCGCCGAGTTCCTGCTGCACATCGAGGGCGACCGGGCCTGGTTCCGGTGGAGCGACGAGCCGTTCGAGAAGGACTAGACGGTCGTGACCGACTCGGGCTCCCGGCTGGAGCGCGCGTCCCTGACGAAGACGAGTCCGTCGAGATCGGTCAAGTGGGCCGGATCCAGCGGGGAGTAGCCGAACCAAGGGGAGACGCGGGGAGCGAGAGGTGTGTCGTCGTGGACGGCGGCCAGTCGGCGGGTGTCCACGACATACCGGTCCTGTGGGAGCGCGTACAGCAGCCCTTCGACGGTGGTCGCAGGCGGGACGTCCACTCCGTGGTGGCGGATCGTGCCGAGCGCCGTGGCCAGGAAGGCGTACTCCTCGCCCAGTCGGCTGCTGACGATCGCTCCCGCACTCCACCACTCCAGCGGCAGTCCGCCCATCCGCATGCTGCCCCTGGCCCGCTGGAGATGCCCGTTGTGGGCGAACACCAGCGCCGGGCCCCGCTCGGCGAGGGCGAGCAGGTTGGCGGCCATCATCGACGCCCGGCCGGCCAGCAAGTGGGCCAGGCGGACAGGTGACGGGTCCGCCATCGCGTGGTGGTACCGGAGCAGGCCGGTGGCCGTACGGCCGTACAGGCGCGCCCGGTCCCAGTCGTCCCGTGAGGTCGCCGCGATCAGGTGCGGGGTCTGTGCGTCGAGCAGAGCCGTCAAGTCGTCGGTGAGGAGCCGCAGTTGCCGGGCCTCGGGGCTCCGACCCACGGACCGGGACGAGTCCCGCATCGCGGCGGGCTCGGTCCACCGCTCGTCGGGGCCGAGCAGGTGGTCGAGGGGGCGCCGGGCGCCGCGGGACCTCGCGGTGATCGGTGTCGACGACATTCCCGCTG
>NZ_JBEYVC010000257.1:0-11576 GCF_040643855.1 Streptomyces sp. NPDC047072
GCCCAGCCGCACGTCCAGGTTGTTGATCGTCTTGGCCTTGATCTCCTGAGGCTTCGGCAGCATGCCCACAGGGTGTCCCAGAGCTTGAGGCCCTGGTCGGCGGTGGTGTAGATCTCCCAGCCCAGTTCGCCGACGTAGGACAGGCGCATGACGGTGACGGGGACGGAGCCGATGTAGGCGCTCTTGGCGCGGAAGTACTTGAGGCCGTCCTTGGAGAAGTCCTCGTCGGTGAGGGGCTGGAGGACCTCGCGGGCCTTCGGGCCCCACAGGCCGATGCAGCAGGTGCCGGGGGTGATGTCGCGGACCTGGACGGTGCCGTCGGCGGGGAGGTGGCGGCTGAACCAGTCGAGGTCGAGGTTGCCGTTGGCGCCGACCTGGAAGAGGTCGCGGGCGAGCCGGGCGACGGTGACGTCGCTGCGGATGCCGCCGTCGTGGTCCAGGACGAGGGTGTACGTCACCGAGCCGACCGACTTGGCGACCTTGCCGGTGACCAGGCGCTCCAGGAAGGCGGCGGCGCCGGGGCCGCTGACCTCCAGGCGCTTGAGGGCCGTCATGTCGTACATCGCGACGGTCTCGCGGGTGATCTGGGCCTCGGCGGCGACGATCGGCGACCAGTACTGGGCGGCCCAGTCGTTCGGCGTGGTGATCGAACGGCCTTCCACACGGCCCGCGTTGGCCTCGTACCAGTGCGGGCGCTCCCAGCCGTTCGCCTCCAGGAAGAACGCGCCGTGCTCCCGCTGGCGGGCGTGGAAGGGGCTGGTGCGGATCGGGCGCGGGTCGCCGGAGGGCTGGAGGGGGTGGAGGATGTCGTAGACCTCGACGAAGTTCTGGCAGTCGCGGGCCAGGACGTACTCCGGGGAGAGCTGGTGCGGCTCGAAGCGGTTGACGTCGCACTCGTGGAGGTCGAAGGAGGAGCAGTAGCCGTCGACCAGCCATTCGGCCATGGCCTTGCCGACGCCCGCGGAGTGGGTGACCCAGACGGCCTCGGCGACCCAGAAGCCCTTGACGTCCGGGGACTCGCCGAGCAGCGGGAAGTTGTCGGTGGTGAAGGAGAACAGGCCGTTGATGCCCTCCTCGACCTTGGCCTCCTGCGTCGGGGGGAGCAGGGACTGGGTCTCGGCCCAGGCCGGCTCGAAGTCCTCCTCGGTGAACTTCAGGACCGAGGGCATCTCGTCGGCCTCGTCGAAGGAGAGGATCTCGTCGGCGGTGATCGGCATGGGGCGGTGGCCGTAGTAGCCGATGCCGATGCCGTCGAAGCGGTCGCGGTAGTAGAGGTCGGCGTCCTGGTGGCGCAGGATCGGGCGGACCGCCTCCTCGGTCTGGCCGGCGAGGGCGGGGATCGGGCCGGTCCAGGCGAGCTGGTGGGCGAGCGGGGTCAGCGGGAGGCTCATGCCGGCCATGCGGGCGATCTTGGGGCCCCAGATGCCGGCGCAGCACACCACGATGTCGGCTTCCAGGTCGCCCTGGTCGGTGCGGACGCCCGTCACCTCGCCGTCGTTCTGGAGGATGTCGAGGACCTCGTGGCGGGGCAGGAAGCGGACCCCGCGCGCGGTGGCCCGGCGGATCTGCGCCTCGACGGCGAGGACGGCCTTGGCGAGGCCGTCGGTGGGGATCAGGAGGCCGCCGAGGACCTTGCCCGGGTTGAGCAGCGGGTGCTGCTCCACGCACTCCTCGGGGGTCAGCAGCCGGGCCTCGACGCCCCAGGCGGTGACCCAGCCGTGGCGGCGCCGCAGTTCGGTCAGGCGCTCGGGGGTGGTGGCGACTTCGAGGCCGCCGACCTGGAGGAAGCAGGGCTTGCCGTCGACGTCGAGGGAGCAGAACTTCTCGACGGTGTAGCGGGCCAGCTCGGTCATCGTCTTGGAGGAGTTCGTCTGGAAGACCAGGCCCGGGGCGTGTGAGCTGGAGCCGCCGGTCGCCGGGAGCGGGCCCTGGTCGACCACGGTCACCTCGGTCCAGCCGCGCTCGGACAGCTCGTCCGCGAGAGCCGCGCCGACGACGCCCGCTCCGATGACGACCACTCGGGGTCCCGCCATTGCCGCACCTCCGGTTCAGTTGCTTTCTACGCAACATGATTCAGGTTGCGCAACTCAATGTGCCTGCCCCGCAGGTGGGTGTCAAGAGGGCCGAGGACGCCGGAAGAACGCCTGGAAAAGCGGGGGAAAACAGGGATGCCCGGAGGGCGGCGCGCGTCCTGGCGCACCGCCCTCCGGGCATCGGTCACCCGCCTACTTGATCCAGGCGTCGACCTTGTCGCGGTTGGCGTCGACCCACTTCTTGGCGGCCGCCTCGGGGGTCATCTTGTCCACCGCGATGGACTTGGCGACCTCGTTCTGGTCGTCGTTGGTCCAGTTGAAGTTCTTCACCAGGTTGTAGGCGGGGCTGCCCGACTTGGCGAACTTCGCGCTGACGATCTTGTCGAGGTCGTACTCGGGGTAGTCGCACGCGATCTTCTCGGCGTCGGCGTCACAGCCCGCCTTGTACGCGGGCAGGTTCACCTTGACGAGCGGGACCTCGGAGAGGAACCACTGCGGCTCGTAGAAGTAGCCGATCACCCATTCCTTGTTCTTCTCCGCGTTGCGGTAGGCCTGGATGAGGGCGGTCTCGCTGCCCGCGTACACCACCTTGAAGTCCAGCTTCAGGTTCTTCACCAGCGCCTCGTCGTTGGTGACGTACGACGGGTCGCCGTCCAGGAGCTGGCCCTTGCCGCCCGACTCGGAGGTCTTGAACTTGGCGGCGTACTTGTTGAGGTTCTCCCAGTTGGTGATGTCCGGGTGGGCCTTGGCCAGCCACGGCGGCACGTACCAGCCGATGATGCCCTTGTTGCCGGTCGAGCCGGCCTCCACGGCGGTCTTCTGCTGGGTGATGTACTTCTTCTTCAGGTCGTCGTGGCCCCAGTTCTCCAGGACCGCGTCGACCTCGCCGGTGCCGAAGCCCTGCCAGGCGATCTCTTCCTTCAGGTCCTTCTTGTTGACCTTGCACTTCAGGTCGTTCTCGGCGACGTACGCGACGACCGCCGCGTCCGCCTCGTAGCCGACCCAGGGGTTGACCGCGAGGTTGAAGGTGCCGCACTTGCCGGAGCTGCCCGCACCGGCCGCGCTGCTGTCGTCACCGACCTTGGCGCCGCTGCACGCGGTGAGGGTGAGGCCGAGGACCGCTATGCCGGCCGCGCCGGCCCGCCAGTGTCTTGCCATGGTGTGGTGCTCCTTATTCATGCGCTGGTGCGGCGAGCCGCTGCCTGAGTGATCCGGTCGAACATGACACCGAGCAGGACGATGGCGAGACCCGCCGCCAGTCCCTTCCCGTACAGCTGGCCCTGCGAGAAGCCGGCCACGACGTCGTAGCCGAGGGCGCCGGCGCCCACCAGGCCGCCCACCACGACCATCGCCAGCACGTAGATCAGACCCTGGTTGGTCGCGAGGGTCAGGGCGCTGCGCGCCATCGGCAGCTGAACCTTGGTGATCAGCTGCCAGGTGTTGCAGCCGGCCGAGGTGGCCGCCTCCACCGTGGTCGCGGGTACGTTGCGCACCCCGTCCGCGATGATCTTGATGGCGACGGGGGCCGCGTAGACGATGGCGGCCACGATCGCCGTGAACCGGGTCGCGCCGAACAGCGCGAGGAACGGCACGAGGTAGACGAACGGCGGCATGACCTGGGCCGCGTCCAGGGTGGGCCGCAGCATCCGGTCCACGAGCATGCTCCGGCCCATCCACACGCCGAAGACCACGCCCATCAGCATCACCAGGACGGTGGCGACCAGGGTCGAGGCCATCGTCGTCATCGCGTCCGACCACACCCCGGTGCCGACCAGCAGGCCCAGGCAGAGGGCCGTCATGATGCCGGCGCGCACCCCGCCGAGGACCACGGCGAGCGCGATCAGCACGGCCGCCACCAGCCACCACGGGGAGTCGGTGAGCAGCGACTGGAAGGGGTTCAGCAGCCCGTTGGTGAGTGCGTCCCGGATGGCGTTGGTCAGACCGGACAGGTTGTCCTGCACCCAGGTGGTCGTGGAGTCGGCGGCCTTGGCGATGGAGCTGCCGACGTCGCCCTCGCCCGGGAACTCCGCCGCCCACACGAACGTGTGCGAGAGGTAGACCAGGACGGCGGTGACGGCCGCGCCCGCGCCGAGCAGGGGCCGCCGCCAGGCGAGGAAACGGCTCCCCGAGTTCTGGGCGGTCTCCGCGCGGGCGCTGGCCGCGGTGGTGACCCGGTCCAGGACGATCGCCAGGACGACGATGGACAGGCCCGCGTTGAAGGCCGTACCGACGTCGAGGGACTGCAGCGCCTGGACGACGGTCTTGCCGAGGCCGGGCGCGTCGATCAGGGCGGCGATGGTCACCATGGCCAGGGCGGACATGATCGACTGGTTGACGCCCATCACCACGGTCCGCTTGGACATGGGCAGCAGGACCTTCAGCAGGGCCTGCCAGCGGGTCGCGCCCAGCGAGTCGGCCGCTTCCACGGTGGTCTCGGGCACCGAGCGGATGGCGTGGGCGGTGATGCGGATCGCGGGCGGGGCCGCGTAGATCGCGGTGGCGATCACCGCGGAGGCGCCGCCGATGAGGAAGAACAGGGTCAGCGGGGCGAGGTAGACGAAGGTCGGCATCGTCTGCATGAAGTCCAGGAACGGCGTCACGGCCCGGTTGAACCGGTCGGACAGGCCCGCCCACACGCCCAGCGGGATCGCGAAGAGCAGCGCGACCAGGACCGCGGAGACGGTCAGCGCCAGCGTGTCCATGGACTCCTGCCACAGGCCCTGGAGGCCGAGGAAGGTGAAGCCGGCCACCGCGAGCAGCGCGACCCGCCAGTTGCCGACGGCCCAGGAGACGTAACCGGTGATGCCGACGACACCGAGCCAGCCGATCTGCGGGACCGGGCGGTCGCCGGAGGGCTGCGAGATCAGGTCCTGCACGAAGGTCACCAGGGAGTCGATGACCAGGCGGATCTCGTTGAAGAAGTACAGGAAGAGCGGGTTGGAGTTGCGGTTCGCGCCGATCGAGTCGTTGACGTCGTTGAACCAGCGGTGCAGGTCGGTCAGGTCCGCCGCCGCCAGGGTCAGCGTCTGTTTCCCGCGCAGCACGGCGAAGAGCACCAGCCAGACGACGAGGATCGCGCCGACCACCATGGACCGGCTGATCCTGCGCTCGGTCCTGGCCGGTGGGGCCTCTTCGACCGTCCCGGTCTCCTGGGGTTTCTCCACGGCGACGGTCATCACGCGCCGCCTTCCTGCCCGGCGACCACCGCGAGGATCTCCTCGTCGCCGACGATGCCGAGCAGCTTGCCGTTCTCGACGACCTTGACGGGCTTGTCGGCCGCGAGCACCGCCCGGGTGGCCTCCTTGACGACGACGTCCGGGCCCAGCTCGGGACCGTCCAGCTCGTCGCCGTCCTCGATCGGCCGCATGATCCAGCGCAGGGTCAGGACGTCACCGCGCGGTACGTCCTTGACGAACTCGCGGACGTAGTCGTCGGCCGGGGCGCCGACGAGTTCGTCGCCGGTGCCGCACTGCACCATCTTGCCGTCCCGCATGATGAGGATGCGGTCGCCGAGCTTGAGCGCCTCGGAGAGGTCGTGGGTGATGAAGACCATCGTCTTGTGCACCTCGTGGTGCAGCCGGATGACCTCGTTCTGCATGTCGCGGCGGATCAGCGGGTCGAGCGCGGAGAACGGCTCGTCGAAGAAGAGGACGTCCGGGTCGCCCGCCAACGCCCTTGCCAGGCCCACGCGTTGCTGCATACCGCCGGAGAGCTGGCTCGGGTAGGAGTTCTCGTAGCCGGCGAGACCGACCAGTTCGACGACCTCCATGGCCCGCCTGGTCCGCTCGGACCTGCTCATGCCGCGGATCTCCAGGCCGAAGCCCACGTTGTCGACGACGCAGCGGTGGGGCAGCAGCCCGAAGTGCTGGAAGACCATGGAGAACTTGTTGCGGCGCAGTTCGCGCAGCCGCCCGGCGTCCGCCTGGCGGATGTCCTCGCCCTCGAAGACGACCTCGCCGGAGGTCGGTTCGATGAGCCGGGTCAGACATCGCACCAGCGTGGACTTGCCGGAGCCGGACAGGCCCATGACGACGAAGACCTCGCCGGGGGCCACCTCGAAGTTCACGTCGCGTACGGCGGCGGTGCAGCCGGTACGGTCCATGAGCTCGCGGCGGGTGAGACCGCACAGCTCCTCGGACTGCGGCACCTGGTCGGCCTTGGGCCCGAACACCTTCCACAGCTTGCGCACGGAGATCACCGGCGTGCTGTCCGACTCCTGGGACGTGCCGCGCCGCTGCGGCACGTCGGTCTGCGTTGGGGTCACGATCGACCTCTTTTCGGCGTTCAGCCGCGGAACCAGAGCTGCGGCCGGGGTTGGATGTTCTGCCAGATGTGTTTGGGCTCGCGGTACTCGTCCAGGCCGGTCGGGCCCAGCTCCCGGCCCACGCCCGAGTGGCCGAAGCCACCCCACTCCGCCTGCGGTACGTAGGGGTGGTAGTCGTTGATCCACACCGTGCCGTGGCGCAGCCGCCGGGCGACCCGCTGGGCCTTTCCGGCGTCCTGGGTCCAGACAGCGCCGGCGAGTCCGTACTCGGTGTCGTTGGCGATGCGCACGGCGTCGTCCTCGTCGGTGAAGCGCTCCACGGTGAGCACGGGGCCGAAGGACTCCTCGTGCACCACGCGCATGTCCTGCCGGCACTCGTCCAGGACGGTCGGCGGGTAGTAGTGGCCGTTCGCGAGGGCGGGGTCGGTGGGACGCTCACCGCCGCAGCGCAGGACGGCGCCCTCGGCGAGGCCCGCGGCGACGTACGCCTCGACCTTCTCCAGGTGCTGGGCGGAGATCAGGGCGCCGGTCTCGGCGTCGGGGTCGAAGGGCCCGCCGAGGCGGATCTGGCGGGCGCGCCGGACGACCTCGTCGACGAAGCGGTCGTGCAGGGAGTCCTCGACGATGAGGCGGGCGCCGGCCGAGCAGACCTGTCCGGAGTGCAGGAAGACGGCCGTGAGAGCGAAGTCCACGGCCGTCTCGAAGTCGGCGTCGGCGAAGACCACGTTGGGGTTCTTGCCGCCGAGCTCCAGCGCCACCTTTTTCACGGTCGCCGCAGCCGTCGCCATGATCCGCTTGCCGGTCTCCAGGCCGCCGGTGAAGGAGACCAGGTCGACGCGCGGGTCCTCGGAGAGCGCGGCGCCCACCTCGGGCCCGGTGCCCAGCACGAGGTTGGCGGCGCCGGCCGGGAGACCGGCCTCCTCCAGGGCCCGCATCAGCAGGATGGAGGTGGAGGGGGTCAGCTCGCTGGGCTTCAGGACGATCGTGTTACCCGCGAGCAACGCGGGCGCCACCTTCCAACTGGCTTGCAGCAGCGGGTAGTTCCAGGGGGTGATCAGCCCGCACACGCCGACCGGCTCGTAGACCACGCGGCTGACGGCGTCGTCCCGGCCGGTGTCGATCACGCGCCCGGCGTCGGTGCCGCCGAGTCCGCCGTAGTAGCGGAAGCAGGAGACGACGTCGGCGATGTCGTACTCGCTCTCCACGAGCCGCTTGCCGGTGTCCAGGGACTCGGCGCGGGCGAACTCCTTGGCGTCGCGCTCCATGATGTCGGCGGTGCGCAGCAGCAGGGCGCCGCGCTCGCGCTCGGGGGTGTGCGGCCAGGGGCCCTCGTCGAAGGCGCGACGGGCGGCGGCGATCGCCGCCTCGGTGTCGGCACGGGTTCCTTCGGAGACGGTCGCCGAGAGCGTGCCGTCAGCGGGGCAACGGATCTCGCGGCGGCCTCCGGCCACCGGGTCCTGCCACGCACCGTCCAGATACAGATCTGCCACGCGCCCAGCCCTTCAACCGAAATGCGTTGCGCATCGTGCATTCAATTGCTTGTGGTGGAACACCTTGGCGAATGTGCAGACATGCGTCAAGGGGTTGGCCGGTGACGATTTCACAAGGGCCCATCGGCCCTTATGCGGCGGCCTTCGGCGCTTCGTATACGACCTGGAGCGCGCGCTCCGCCGGTCAGTGGAGGGACCGGAGGAACGCCGACAGCGCCGCCGTCAGCTGCGCGGGAGCGTCCTCCTGTACGAGGTGTCCGGCGCCGCCGATCGGCTCCCACCGCGCGTCGGGGATCAGGCCGGCGAGCTCGCGGCCCTTGGCCATCGGGATCCAGGTGTCGTCCTCGCCCCAGCACACCAGCGCGGGCACGGTGATCTCGCCGTAACGATCCTGGATCTCGTCGGTGAAACGCTGGTCGGCCTGGGCGATCTGCCGGTAGAAGGCGGGCTGCCCCGTCTCGCCCAGCCAGGGCTCGACTAGCCGGTCGAGGACAGCCGGGTGCAGGCCCGGGCTACTCGCCGACGAGACGTACTCGCGCACCAGCGCGCGGTGGAGCGCGGGCGGCAACTGCCCGAAGACGCCCGCGTGTTCGCCCACGAGCCGGAAGAACGGCGACCCCCACGGCCGGAGTGCCACCGGATCGACCAGGGCGAGGGCGCGGTAGGGCACGCCGTGCAGCAGGTGCGCGCGCAGGGCCACGGCTCCGCCGAAGTCATGGGCGACCACGTGCGGCGCGTCGAGGCCCCAGTGGCTCACCAGATCGGCGAAGACGCGGGCCTGGGCGGCGAGGGAGACGTCCTGGTCCGGGGCCTTCTCCGAGGTGCCGTAACCCGGCATGTCCCAGACGTACACCTCGTGGTCGCGGGCGAGGGCGGGGGCGACGGCTCGCCAGACGTAGGAGGAGAAGGGGGTGCCGTGCAGGAGGACGACCGGTGGGGCGTCCGTGGGGCCCAGCCTGTTCCAGCGCACCTCGCCGGAGGGGCCGGGGAAGGCCCGGGGCAGCCGCCAGTCGTCCACTGTCATCGGTCTCCTCGTTCAGCCGCCCAACCGGTCCAGCAGCGTACGACGCCACCGCTCCGTCTCGGCGATCTGGTTGAACGTGAACAGATGCAGACCGGCCACGCCCGCGGAGGGCGCCGTGAGGGCATCCCCCGCGCGCGTGAGCAGTTTCTCGGGGTCGTAGCCGCCGGGCGCGGCGAACCGCACGAACCACGAGGCGTGCTTCGTCAGGAAGCGCGTCGACTCCCCCACCCCGATCTTCGTGGCCATGGCCAGCAGCTTGGTCCGCTGCACGGGGCCCGCGACCCCCACGTGCACGGGCAGGGTGACGTCCCGGCGCCGCAGCCGCGCGATCCACTCCCCCAGCACCCGCGGGTCGAAGCAGAGGTTGCTCACGATGTACGTGGCGTGCTCGCGCTTGTCCCACATCGACTGGATGGTGATGTCGTCGTGGATGAGCGGATGGCTCTCGGGATAGCCGGTGACACCGACACGGGCGAACGGCCGGCCCAGCTCGGTCAGCCGACGCAGGACCGGCAGCGCGCCCTCGTAGGCGCCCGCGGGCGGGTCGGCGTCGCCGGCCGGGACGAACACGTCGTCCACCCCGGCCGCGCGCAGCCGGTCCGCGACCTCCTTCAGGTGCACCTCGTCCCGCAGCAGCCGCGCGGGCACGTGCGGGACGACCCGGTAACCGGCCACGGCGAGCCGCTCGCTGAGGGCGAGCGTCGGCTCCAGTCCCTTGACCGGCGACGCCGTCACGGTGACGACGACGTCGCGCGGCACATGGGCGAGCACCTTCTCCTCGGTGGCCCCGGCGGGCAGCACCTCGTAGCGGACGCTGTCCAGCAGCGTCCGTAGCCCGGTGGCGGCCAAGGTCTACCCCGCCTGCTTCTGGGCGTCGCGGTGGCGGTAGAAGGCGGCCTTCGACGGTGCGAGGGGCTCCTTGCCCAGGATCAGGTCGGCGGCCTTCTCGGCGACCATCATCACCGGCGCGTAGATGTTGCCGTTGGTGACGTACGGCATCACGGACGCGTCGACGACGCGCAGCCCCTCGACGCCGTGCACCCGCATGCTCTCGGGGTCGACGACGGCCAGCTCGTCGGTGGCGGGGCCCATCTTGCAGGTGCAGGAGGGGTGCAGGGCGGTCTCGCCGTCCTTGGCGACCCAGGCGAGGATCTCCTCGTCGCTCTCCACGGACGGTCCGGGCGAGATCTCGCCGTCGTTGTACGGCGCGAGCGCGGGCTGGTTCAGGAGCTTGCGGGCGACGCGGATCGCCTCGACCCACTCCCGGCGGTCCTGCTCGGTGGAGAGGTAGTTGAAGCGCAGCGCGGGGTGCTCGCGCGGGTCCTTGCTCTTGATCTTCACCGAGCCGATGGCGTCGGAGTACATGGGCCCCACATGTACCTGGTAGCCGTGGCCGCCGGCCGGTACGGAGCCGTCGTAGCGGACCGCGATCGGCAGGAAGTGGAACATCAGGTTGGGGTAGTCCACGTCGTCGTTGCTGCGGGCGAAGCCGCCGGCCTCGAAGTGGTTGGTGGCGGCCGGGCCCTTGCGGAAGAGCCACTGGAGCCCGATGAAGGGGGCGCGCCACTTCGCCAGATACGGCTGCATGGAGACGGGCTGCTTGCAGGCGTACTGGATGTACACCTCCAGGTGGTCCTGCATGTTCTCGCCGACGCCGGGCAGGTCGTGCACGACGTCGATGCCGAGGGCCCGCAGTTCCTCGGCGTTGCCGACGCCGGAGAGCTGGAGGAGCTGCGGGGAGTTGATCGCGCCGCCGCACAGGATGACTTCCTTGGCGCGCACCTGCTTCAGGGCGCCCTTGCCGCGCTGGTACTCGACGCCGACGGCCTTCTTGCCCTCGAAGAGGACGCGGGTGACCAGGGCGCGGGTGGTGACGGTGAGGTTGGGCCGCTTCTTCGCGGGCTTGAGGTACGCCTTGGAGGCCGAGAGCCGGCGGCCGCGGTGGACGTTGCGGTCGAACTTGGCGAAGCCCTCCTGGCGGAAGCCGTTCACGTCGTCCGTGGGGGCGTAGCCGGCTTCCTCGGTGGCCTTCTGGAAGGCGGTGAAGAGCGGGTTGGTCGCCGGGCCGCGCTCCAGGACGAGGGGGCCGTCGTGGCCTCGGAACTCGTCGTCCGGGTCGGCGGCCAGGCAGTTCTCCATGCGCTTGAAGTACGGCAGACAGTGCGCGTAGTCCCAGGTCTCCATGCCCGGGTCGGCGGCCCAGCGCTCGTAGTCCAGGGGGTTGCCGCGCTGGAAGATCATGCCGTTGATGCTGCTGGAGCCGCCCAGCACCTTGCCACGGGCGTGGTAGACACGGCGGCCGCCCATGTGGGGCTCGGGTTCCGACTCGTACTTCCAGTCGTAGAACCGGCTGCCGATGGGGTAGGTCAGCGCCGCGGGCATGTGGATGAAGACGTCCCACGGGTAGTCGGACCGGCCGGCCTCCAGGACCAGGACCTTGTTGGCCGGATCCGCGGAGAGTCTGTTCGCCAGTGCACTGCCGGCCGAACCGCCGCCGACGATGACGAAGTCGTACTGCAGGGGAGCCATGGTGCCTCGTCTCGCTCGCGCCGTAGATACGCGACGCATGCTAGCCGCAGTAGCGTGATACGCACCAGGTTGCGACAAGCGCAACTTGCAAGGTTTTGGTTCCGGCTGTGTTACCTACGAGGGCATCGCCTTCTTCACCCGCGTGACGACCTCCCAGCAGGCCGCCCGCCGCTTCACCCAGCTGGTCGACTCCACGACCGTCGCGGTCAACGCCTCCACCCGCTTCACCGACGGCG
>NZ_JBEYVC010000258.1:0-11566 GCF_040643855.1 Streptomyces sp. NPDC047072
GGAGGACCCCGCCGAGGCCGAGGCGCTGCTGGCCGCCCGGCGGCTGGCGCTGCCCGCGCTGGAGCGGCTGGGGCGGCCGCTGATCGAGGACATCGCGGTGCCGCGGTCCCGGCTCGCCGAGGCGGCGCGGGAGATCCGGGCGATCTCGGCCCGGCACGACGTCCCGGTGTTCACCATCGCCCACGCGGCGGACGGCAACCTGCACCCGATCATCGTGGTGGACCCCGCCCTGGACCGGCTGCCGGACGCCGCGTGGGAGGCGGCCGGAGAGATCTTCGCCCTGGCGCTCCGGCTCGGCGGGACGCTCACCGGCGAGCACGGGGTCGGCGTACTGAAGCGGCAGTGGGTGGCGGAGGAACTCGGGCCCGAGGCACACGCGTTGCAGCGGCGCCTCAAGGAGGTGTTCGACCCGCGGGGCATCCTCAATCCCGGCAAGGCGCTGTGAACTCCACGGCATGAGCGACGGTCCGCGGGGCCATGCTGAACAGAGCGCCGGACAGGAGAGGGGCCGGATCGTCATGGCCGTGGAACGGGCTCACCCCGCCGAGTTCAGCAGCTACACGACACGCTCCGTGGAGGAGGCCCACGACGCGATCGCGGCCCACTACTACGACCTGCGGCTCGAAGTGGCCGGCGCCGCCGCGGACTTCGCCACCGCTCTGAGCGTCGTGGACCTCGGCTCGCTCACCGTGGGCGACATCTTCTTCGGCACCGAGATGCGGATGAGCTTCGGCGAGCCGGGGGTCCTGCACGTGGCCGTCCCCTTCCAGGGCAGTTTCAGCGTGCAACAGGGCGGCGGCAGCGTGGAGTTCGCCACCACGCGAAGCGCCCTGGTGTTCGACCCCGGGCGGGACATCCGCATCGACACCTGGTCGGCCGACTGCCAGGCACTCACCGTCAAGGTCGACAAAGCCTCCCTGCTGTGGCAGTTGGAGGTGCTTCTGGGCAGAACGGTGCGTCGCTTCCCGCTGTTCGAGCCGTACATGGATGTCTCCCGCGGCCCCGGCCTCAGCTGGGTCCGGCTGGCCCTGTGGACCCTGCTCGACAAGGACGTCCCCCACGGCCTGCTGGGACACCCGATGATCCGCGGCCGTCTCGAACAGACCCTGCTGGAAGGGATGTTGCTGGCCACGGACCACACCTACCGGGACGCGCTGGCGGCGCCCGTACCGGCGATGCGGCCGACGTCGGTCAAGCGGGTCATGGACGCCGTGCAGGAGCTGCCCGCCGAGCCGTACGACGCGGGCCGGCTCGCGGCGATCGCGCAGGTCAGTCTGCGCACCCTCCAGGAGGCGTTCCGCAGACACGTCGGCATGTCGCCGATGGCGTACGTCAACGAGGTGCGCCTGCAACGCGTCCACGGACAACTGCGGGTGACGGCACCGGGAACGACGACCGTGGCGGCCGTGGCCCATCAGTGGGGGTTCGTCCATCTGGGCCGGTTCGCCCGGCGTTACCGGGAGCGGTTCGGCGAGTCACCGTCGCAGACGTTGCGCGCCCCGTGAGCCGTTCCGCCCGCCGATCCGCCGCGTTTTGCGGACAAGCGCCGCGCAATGCGGAGCGACGGAGCCACCGGACGGTCATATGGTCGGATCACGGCGATCGCAAGCGCCCGAGTTGAGCAGTGTCGGCGCCGCTCATCCTCTCTCGCGTGCGTGAACCGGAGTGCGGTGGCGGGACCGGACCCGCACTCCTTCGCGGGCCCGGCTGCTCCCCTCCGTCGCAGGTGGCCGGGCCCGGTTGCGGCACCGGTTCAGCCCTGAGGCCGGGCCAGCAAGGTGCGTACGCCCTCCGACGTCAGCGTCAGCGGATGCGTCGAGCTGCCGTCGATGCTCAGCGACAGATCGCCGTCCGGCCACTGGGCGGCGAGCGCGCCCAGCGGGACGAGGCGGTAGCGGGAGACGAACGGCAGCAGCTCGGCCATCTCCAGCTCCGAGGTGAACACGGGCACGACGGGCGCGCCGTTCTGCTGCTCCAGCACGGGCAGCGCCACGGCCGTGTCCTCGTCGGCGGCGTCGTCCGGCACCGGGACCAGCACGTCGCTGGTGGCGAGCGTGTCCAGCGCCGCTCCGTCCTCGGTGTTCCGCGCCAGCGCGTCCAGCGCCCGCTGGGCCGGGGTGGCGGTGTGGTCGTTGGCGGGTGTGTCCATGGCAGATCCCCTGGTAGCGGCGGTCGTACGAGTGGCCCCCGGGCTTGATCACCCGTGGGCGCGGTGCTGGGCGCGTACCCGAGCGGGCCGCGGGCATTCGTCCGGCCGCCGAGAATTTGCCTCCGCGCCCCAGGGGCGCTCAGGGGATGAACGCGTGCTCAGGGGATGAGCGGGATGTGCTCCGAGGGCAGGCCCAGCCGGTCACACCCCACCCGGCGCTCCAGCGGCTCCTGCATCCCGGGCCCCACATGGGTCCAGTACGTGGCCGCGTCCCGGAAGTAGCGCTGCATGCGTTCGCCGTCGCGCGCGTGCCGGGAGCCGGCGGTGCGGAAGAGGATCCCCTGGAACGCCTCCCAGGCCATCCGGCCGGCGTTCAGGAACATCAGGGCGAGCCGGTTGTCCTCCGCCACGGTGAAGGGCGCCGTGCCGCTCGCGTTGCGGTGGCAGGTCTCCATCCAGTCCTCGGCGGTCCGCCGCATGGCCGCCTCGGCGGTGTGGAGCGCGCCGAGCGCCTCGCCGAGGTGCCGCTGGAAGTCGTGCAGGTCGGCCCGGGTGCGGTCGGGTTCCAGGAGCAGCGGGCGGGCGGCGACGATCCGGGCGTACTCGTCGGCGGCGGCGTACGCGGTGCCGATCATGATGGCGGCCAGCTCGCCGTGGTAGACGCTGGGCGCGCGCCCCGCGTACATCGGGTTGCCGTGCAGCTCGGAGCCGACGCTGCCGCCCTCCACGGGCAGGTCCAGCAGGCTCGTCTCGCGGGTGAGGTACGTCGGGACGCGGGCCTGTTCCATGTGGATGCTGTTGGAGCCGGTGCCGCGCAGGCCGAGGACGCCGTGCCAGTCGTCGAGGACGGTCCACACCGCGCGCGGGGCGACGAAGAGCACCGGCGGTCCGGGCGGGTCGCCGGGTCCGGCGGGGGCGCGCAGCGTCTGGCCGAGGTAGTGCGTGGAGTAAGGGGCGCCGGAGGAGTACGGCCACGTGCCGTCCAGGACGACGTGGTCGGGGCCGTCGGGCCGTGCGATCCCGACCGGCGCGACCGTGGAGGCGGCGCGGAAGTCGCCGTCGGGGCCGAAGATCTCGTCCTGTGCCCGCTCGTCGAAGACCGCGGCGACCTGGAGGACGTGGGCGGCGGTCAGGGAGAGGGCCCAGCCGGTGGAGGGGCAGCCGCGGGAGATCTCCATGATCACGCGGTAGAAGACGGGCAGGCCGAACTCGTGGCCGCCGTACCGCTTCGGCTGGAGGATCCGGTAGAACCCGGCCCGCAGGAAGTCGTCGTGGGTGTCCTCGGGGTAGTGGGTGAGCCGCTCGGTCTCCGCCTGCCGTTCGAGCCGCGCGGGCCTGAGGGCCACGGCTCGGGCGACCAACTCGCTCTCGGTGAGGCCGGGTTCGGGTACGGCGATCACGGTGCCTCCTGACGGGTGGGGCCGTCCGTTCGTGCAGCGACACGAGCGATTGAACACGGCCCCACGCGGTCCGGTACCGACCGGAAATCGCCAAGTGGGCTCAGGGTGCCAGCAGTTGATCCACGGTGACGACCCGGATCAGGGGGCCGTACGAGACCATCAGCTGGAGCGCCCTGGCATGGGAGTCGTCGTCCGCGCCGGCGCAGGCGTCGGACACCACGAGGGTCTCGACACCCGCGTCCGCGGCGGCGAGGGCGGTGGACAGGACGCAGCAGTCGGTGCTCACACCGGTCAGGACCATGCGGCCCTCCTGGCCTACCCGGGCGGCGAGTTCGGGCGTCCACTTGCCGAGGGTGGGGGCGTCCAGGACATGGGGTGCGCGGTCGGCGAAGTCGTCGGTGAGCCGCCAGAGCGGGGCGTCCGGCGGCTGGCGGGCGAAGGGCCACTGCTCGTAGTACGCCCGCCAGGCACCGACGGGTTCGGCAGGGGCCACGAACCTGGTGAACGTCACCCGTTCCCCGAAGGCCGGCAGCAGCCGTCGTACGCCTGCCGCCGCCTCGGCGTAACGGGGCGCGGCCCAGGGGCTGTCGGGCTCGGCGAAGACGCGCTGCATGTCGATGACGACGAGCCGTCCGGTCGTCGTACGGCGGTTCTCTGTCGTCATACGGCGGTCTCCTGGGCGCGGACCCGGCCGCGGCCGAGGGCGAGGGTGCCGAGGAAGCCGACCGCGAGGGCGGCCAGGACGCCGAGGTTGGCGTACGCCCAGGAGCCGGTCTTGCCGCCGAGGCCGAGCGGGCCGAGGAGATAGCCCTGCCAGTCCAGCCAGCTCGCGGCCGCGTTGGTGACCAGGCCCCAGCCGAGGGCGGTGGCGGCGAGGGTGAGCAGCAGCGGGGTGGGCGGGACGTCGCCGTAGCGGCCGGCGGGCCGGTAGAGGTCGTCCTCGGCGTAGTCGCGGCGGCGCAGGGCGAGGTCGGCGAGGAAGATGCCGCACCAGGCGGCGATGGGGACGCCGAGGGTGGTGAGGAAGCCCATGAACTGTCCGAGGAAGTCGTCGGCGACGAACACGATGTAGATCGAGCCGGCGATCATCAGGACGCCGTCGACGAGCGCGGCCAGCGGGCGGGGGATCCTGAGGCCCGCCGAGAGCAGGGCGAGACCGGAGGAGTAGATGTCGAGGACCGCGCCGCCGACCAGGCCGAGCACCGCGACCACGGCGAACGGGACGAGGAACCAGGTGGGCAGGATCGTGGTGAGCGCGCCGATCGGGTCGGCGGCGACCGCCTTGTTCAGGGTGGCGGAGGACCCGGCGAGCAGCAGGCCGAAGACCAGGAGGAGCAGCGGGGCCACGGAGGCGCCGAAGGTGGTCCAGCCGACGACGCCCCGGCCGGCGGAACCGCGGGGCAGGTAACGGGAGTAGTCGGCGGCCGCGTTGACCCAGCCGAGGCCGAAGCCGGTCATCATGAAGACCAGGGCGCCGATGAAGTCCTGGGCGGAACCGGACGGGATCGCGCTGACGGTGCTCCAGTGGATGTGGTCGGCGACGAGGGCGACGTAGACGACGGTCAGGACGCCCGTCACCACGGTGATCAGGGTCTGCAAGCGCATGATCACGTCGAAGCCCATCACCCCGCCGACGACGGTGAGCCCGGCGACCACGATCAGCGCGATCACCTGGGTCCCGGTGCCGCCGCCCCAGCCGAGCCGGTCGAAGACGGTCGCGGTGGCGAGGGTGGCGAGGGCGCACAGGACGGTCTCCCAGCCGACGGTGAGGACCCAGGAGACGACGGACGGCAGCCGGTTGCCGCGCACGCCGTAGGCGGCGCGGCTGAGCACCATCGTGGGGGCGGAGCCGCGTTTGCCGGCCACGGCGACGAAGCCGCAGAGCAGGAACGAGAACACGATCCCGATGATCCCGGCGACGAGCGCCTGCCGGAATCCGATCCCGAAGCCCAGCACGAAGGCGCCGTAACTCAGCCCGAGCACCGAGACGTTGGCCCCGAACCACGGCCAGAACAACGTCCGTGGCGTGCCCTTGCGCTCGGCATCACCGATCACGTCGAGCCCGTGCGTCTCCACCTGGAGCTGCCGGGCGGTGGATCTGTTGTCGGGGGTGTCCTGGGACTCTGCCATGGTCGACCTGCCTGTTGAGATGTGTTGGGGCGACGGTAGGCAGGACGTGGTGGGCCGTCAATCACGCAACGCGGCGAGGCCGCTACGCCGTATTCCAGGCGCGGACGGTCTTGGGGACCGGGCGTCTGTACAGGAACGGAGCGTCTTCGGTGCGCGGAGCACACCCGAAGCTCTCGCTCAACACCTCCGCTGCGGCGGCAGGCACATCCCGCGCCCGTCCCACGAGAACCACAGCGGTACCTGGAGCGGCCCGTGGTCGGGGTGAGCCGCCGGCCTCCGGGCAGCCGAGCAGGAGCGCGATCAGTCGATGCAGAACTCGTTGCCCTCGATGTCCCGCATCACGATGCAGGAGTCAGTGCCGTCGTAGAGGAGTTCCACGCGTACCGCGCCGAGGGGGAGCAGCCGGGCGCATTCGGCTTCCAGTGTGGCCAGGCGCTCCTCCCCGACGAGGCCCGTGCCGACGCGTACGTCCAGGTGCACCCGGTTCTTGACGACCTTGCCCTCGGGGACGCGCTGGAAGTACAGGCGCGGGCCCACGCCCGAGGGATCGTTGCACGCGAACCACGATCCCCGCTCCTCCGGGGACTGCGCGCGGTGGTAGTCGTCCCACGTGGCGAACCCCTTCGGCGGGTCCGGTACGACGTATCCCAAAACCTCGCACCAGAAGCGTGCGACTCGCTCGGGATCCGCGCAGTCGAAGGTGACCTGGAACTGTTTGACCGGTGGCATCGGCGCACCCTACCAGGGGATTTCTAGTCCGGGAGCCGCTCCAGCGTCGCCGAGATCCCCGCCCGGTCGACCACGTCGATCAGTGCCTGTCCGATCATGGAGACCGGCTCGCGTGCCGGGAGGACCAGGCCGATCGGTTCCGTGCGGACGGGGCGGACGAGGGGGACGGCGTGCATGCCCGCCGGGATGCCGAAGACGTGCAGCCAGGCGTGCGGGACCACGCTCGCCCAGTGACCGGCTCTGACCTGGGCGAACAGGGACGCGATCGAGTCGGTCTCGACGCGCGGGGTCACCGCGGCGCCCACCGCCTCGAACGCCGCTTCGAGAACCTGCCGTCCCTGCATCCCGGGGTGCAGCAGACAGAGGGGGTGCTGGGACGCCTCCTCCCAGGAGATCTCGGCCGGCCCGGTGTCGGGGGCGGAGCGCCGGATCAGGAGGACGTACCGCTCCTGGTAGAGCGGGACGAACTTGAAGTCGTGGGCCACGACCGTGCTGTGGTACGTCACGGCCGCGTCGAGTTCGTACGTCCGCAGCCGCTCCACGATGTCCACGGACTGCAGGTCGGCGAAGACCTGCACGGTCGCCAGCGGGTTGGCCGCGCAGAACGGCTGGGTCAGCAGCGCGACCGCCGTGGCGGCCGTCGGCACGGTCCCGATCCGCAGCCGCCCGGTGAGCCCCGCCCGCAGCGCCTCGATCTCGCCCTGCATGGCGTCCCGGTCGGCGAGGATGCGCTGGGCCCACACCACGACCCGCTCCCCCTCCGGCGTGAACCCCTCGAACCGGCGCCCCCGCACGACCAGCGGGATGCCGAGTTCGTCCTCCAGCTTGCGGATGCCCTCGGACAGGGTCGGCTGGGAGACGAAGCAGGCCTGCGCCGCCTTGGCAAAGTGGCGGGCGCGGCCGAGGGCGACGAGGTACTCGAGTTGGCGGAGCAGCACCTTCCCATGATCCCCCGTACCGGTGGTCCTCGTCACGCCCCGCCGACCGGCACGACGCGCACGCAGCATTGATCGGCGCCGCCTCTCACACGATCGGAACTTCCGCTTTGACCTGCCCGGACGTACGCGCGAAGAGTGTCCGTGGACACAAGTGGAAAGGGCGTGACGCTCGATGCGGGACTTCGACGAGCCGGACGAGAGCGAGCTGAGGGTATCGGCTCCCAAGACCTGGGCCACTGGCGCTCCCGCCGTCGTCCACGCCCTCCAGTACGCCCTGGGCCAGACCTCGCCCAGGCGCACCGCGCTGACCCTGCTCAACATCAACCAGAAGAGCGGCTTCGACTGCCCGGGCTGCGCCTGGCCCGAGCCGAAGGGGCACCGCAGCCGCAACGAGTACTGCGAGAACGGCGCCAAGCACATCAGCGACGAGGCCACCTCCCGTCGGGTGACCGCCGAGTTCTTCCGCGAGCACTCCGTCGACGAGCTGAGCCGCCGCTCCGACTACTGGCTGAATCAGCAGGGCCGGCTCACCGAGCCGATGGTGCTGCGCGAGGGCGCGACCCACTACGAGCCGATCGGCTGGGACGAGGCGCTCGACCTGCTGGCCGGTGAACTGCGTGCCCTGGACGACCCGGACGAGGCGCTGTTCTACACCTCGGGCCGGCTCGCCAACGAACCCGCCTTCCTGCTCCAGCTGTTCGCCCGCGCCTTCGGCACCAACAACCTGCCGGACTGCTCCAACATGTGCCACGAGTCCAGCGGTTCGGCCCTGAACGAGACCCTAGGCATCGGCAAGGGCAGCGTCAGCCTCGACGACCTCTACGACTGCGACCTCGTCTTCGTCGTCGGCCAGAACCCCGGCACCAACCACCCGCGCATGCTGTCCGCGCTGGAGGAGACCAAGCGCCGCGGCGGCCATGTCGTCGCCGTGAACCCGCTCCCCGAAGCCGGGTTGCTCCGCTTCAAGCACCCGCAGAAGGCGCGCGGGATCGTCGGCCGCGGTACGGAGATCGCCGACCAGTTCCTCCAGATCCGGCCCGGCGGCGACCTCGCGCTGTTCCAGGCGCTGAACCTGCTGCTCCTGGAGGCCGAGGACAAGGAGCCGGGCACGGTCCTGGACCGTGCGTTCATCGAGGCCCACACCAGCGGGTACGACGCCTTCGTCGAGAACATCCGCGAGACGTCCTGGGACGCTGTCCGGGACGCCACCGGCCTGACCCGGGACGAGATCGAGCAGGTCCACGAGCGGGTCCTGAACAGCCGTAGCGTCATCGTCTGCTGGGCGATGGGACTCACCCAGCACAAGCACGGCGTCCCCACCATCCGCGAGGTCGTCAACTTCCTTCTGCTGCGCGGCAACATCGGCCGCCCGGGCGCGGGCGTATGCCCGGTGCGCGGGCACAGCAACGTGCAGGGCGACCGCACGATGGGCATCTGGGAGCGCATGCCCCAGCGGTTCATGGACCGGCTGGGCGAGGAGTTCGCGTTCACTCCGCCCACCGCCCACGGTCTGGACTCGGTCGACTCCATCCGGGCCATGCGCGACGGCCGGGCCAAGGTCTTCGTCGGGGTCGCGGGCAACTTCGTCCGGGCCACTCCCGACAGCGACGTCACGGAGCAGGCGCTGCGCAACTGCCGTCTGACCGCGCACATTTCGACCAAGCTCAACCGCTCGCACGCGGTGTGCGGACGTACAGCGCTGATCCTGCCGACACTTGGTCGCAGCGACCGTGACGTGCAGGCAAGCGGCGAGCAGTTCATGACGGTCGAGGACTCCATGAGCGAGGTCCACGCCACTCGCGGCCGTCTCCACCCCGCGTCCGAGCACCTGTTGAGCGAGGTGTCGATCATCACGCGGCTCGCCCGCAAGGTGCTGGGCGCCGAACAGACCATTCCCTGGGCGGAGTTCGAGGCCGACTACGACCTCGTGCGCGACCGGATCTCCCGAGTGGTCGACGGTTTCCAGGACTTCAACGAGCGGGTCCGGCAACCGGGTGGTTTCCGGCTTCCCAATCCGGTCAACTCCCTTGTCTTCCGCACCGCGACCGGCAAGGCCGTCTTCAGTGTCAACGACTTCACGATGCTCCAGGCGCCCGAGGGCCACCTGGTCCTGCAGACGCTGCGGTCGCACGACCAGTGGAACACCATCCCCTACGCGATGGACGACCGTTACCGGGGCATCAAGGGCGGCCGCCGTGTCGTCCTGGTGAACCCCGCCGACCTCGCCGACCAGGGGCTCGCGGACGGCGCCCTGGTCGACCTGGTCAGCGTCTGGTCCGACGGCTCGGAGCGCCGCGCGGACGCCTTCCGGGTCGTCGGCTACCCGACGCCCCGGGGCTCGGCGGCCGCGTACTACCCGGAGACCAACGTCCTGGTGCCGCTCGACAGCGTGGCGGACATCAGCAACACCCCTACGTCGAAGAGCGTCATCGTCCGCCTGGAGCGGTCAGCCGCGTAGCGACGTCAGTTGACGCCCCGGCTGCGACCGGCCCAGTACGGCTCCCGCAGCTTGAACTTCTGGATCTTCCCGGTCGCCGTCCGCGGGATCGCCTCGCGGAACTCGACGCTGGTCGGGGCCTTGAACCCGGCCAGCCGCTCCTTGCAGTGCGCGATGATCTCCTCTTCGCTCACGGTCGCGCCCTCGGCCCGCACGATCAACGCCTTGATGGTCTCGCCCCACTTGGGGTCCGGTACGCCGATCACCGCGACCTCGGCCACCCCGGGGTGGCTGAAGATCGCGTCCTCGACCTCGATCGAGGAGACGTTCTCGCCGCCGGTGATGATGACGTCCTTCTTGCGGTCCGAGATGGTCAGACGGCCGTCCGCGGGATCGACGCTGCCGCCGTCGCCGGTGTGGAACCAGCCGTCCTCCAGCGCTGCTTCCGTCTCTTCGGGCTTCTCCCAGTAGCTCTTGAGGACCACGTTCGAGCGGGCCAACACCTCGCCGGAGTCGGCGACTTCGAGCTTCACGCCGAGGGCGGGCAGTCCGGCCCGGGAGAGCTTCCGCGCCCGTTCCTCGGGCGGCAGGTCCGCGTCCTCGGGCCGCGCGCGGTTGAACGTGAGGAGCGGCGAGGTCTCCGTGAGGCCGTAGATCTGGGTGAACTCCCAGCCCAGTTCCTCCCCGACCCGCTGGATCATCCGGCTCGGCGGCGGCGCCCCCGCGCACACGATCCGCACGCGGTCCCGGCCGGGCACGGGCCCTTCCCAGGACACGGCCGCGTCCAGGACCGCGTTCCACACCGCCGGTGCCCCGCACATCAGCGTCACGCCGTGTTCGTCGACGCGGCGCAGGATCTCGGCGCCGTCGACCTTGCGCAGCACCACCTGCTTGGCCCCGAGTCCGGCCATGGCGAAGGGCATTCCCCAGCCGTTGCAGTGGAACATCGGCAGGGTGTGGAGGTAGACGTCCCCTTCCCAGGCGCGGGTGTGCAGGCCGAAGGTGAGGGCGTTCACCCAGATGTTGCGGTGGGTGAGTTCGACTCCCTTGGGGCGGGAGGTCGTTCCGGAGGTGTAGTTGATCGTCGCGGTGGCGTCCTCGTCCGGGTCCGACCAGGGGCGCGGTTCCGCCCCGAACCGCATCAGCTCGCTCTCCGTCTGCTCGCCCAGCACGAACCGGTGGGCGACCTTCACGTCGGCGACGGTGTCCCGCAGTTCGGGATCGAAGAGCAGCACGGAAGCGCCGCTCTGCCGGACGACGTACTCGATCTCCTCCGCCTTCAGCCGGAAGTTGACCGGCACGCAGATCCGCCCGCTCATCGGCACGGCGAAGAGCAGCTCCAGTAGCCGGGCCGAGTTGTGGCTGACGACGGCCACCCGCTCGCCCTCCCCCACGCCCAGCGCGTCCAGCCCGGCCTGCCAGGCCCGCACCCGCTCGGCCAGCCGTCCGTACGTCGATGTCGCCACCGGCGCCGCGGGTTGGTCCGGTTCGTCGATCACACCGGGGCTGTCGGCGAAGCCCAGCTCCGCCCGGTCGAGAAAGTCGGCAATCGTCATCGGAACGCGCATCGGTCTCTCCGACCTCCCAGGCCCGCGGGTCTCGTCCTCTCCAGACCGTAGTGGAGGCCGCCGTCCCCCTCACCTCGCCGTCCCGCGCCGGCCGGTCGCGAAGAGCACAGCGGGTGGCGCGAACAGCACGGCAGGCGGCGCGAACAGCGCGTCCGCAGGCGCACGGAGCGCGGCGGGGGGGGGGGGGGGGGGGCCCCCCCCCCCGGCGCCAAACA
>NZ_JBEYVC010000259.1:0-11029 GCF_040643855.1 Streptomyces sp. NPDC047072
GGTCACGAACGCCGACGGCTCGGTCACGTCGTACAAGTACGACGCGACGGGCGAGCGGCCAGACAGAGCAGTACGGCGAGCGCGCCGGTCAGGGCACGGAGTCGGCGCGCGGATCGGATGGCGGCACGGCGACCGCGTTCGTACGCCTCGACGCCCGCGGCCAGGAACTCCCGCTCCAGCCGGTTCAGTTCACCATGATCGCTGGGATCGTCAGCCGGGGCGCCCACCCCGAACGCCTCACGCGCCTGTGTCAACCGTGTCCCCCGATACAGCGCGCCCGCGTCCCGCCCCAACTCGTCCCAGGCCAGGGCCGCTTCGGTGAGCCGGCGGTGCACGCGCAGCCGCTCCCGGTCCTCGTCCAGCCAGCCGCGCAGCCGTGGCCACGCGCCGAGGAGGGCTTCGTGGGCGAGGTCGACGGTGGTGCCGTCGACCGTCAACAGGCGCTCGCGGACCAGGAGTTCCCGTACCCGCGCGGTTGTCGCGCCGGCGTCGAGTTCCGCGCGGTCCACGGGCCGCCGCGTGTCCTCGGTGCCGTCGCCGGGGTTGACCAGCCGCAGCAGCAGCGCGCGCAGGGCGGCGGCCTCGGCGGGGGTGCAGCGGGCGTGGACGGCCTCCGCGGTGTGCGCGACGGCTCCCCGGACTCCGCCGACCGACTCGTACGCGGCGAGGGTGAGCGTCTTGCCGGTGCGCCGCCGCCAGACCTCGCGCAACGCGTGGGCCATCAGCGGCAGTCCGCCCGGTTCCCCGGCCACGTCGGCGACGATCCGCGCGGTCAGGGCTCGCTCCACGACGAGCCGCCGGGCGGCGGCCGGCCGCACCACCGCCTCCCGCAGGGCGGTCGGCGACATCGGCCCGACCAGCAGGGCGGAGTCCCGCAACGCCTCGGCGAGGGGCCCGTGTTCGGCGCACCGGCCGTAGAAGTCGGCGCGTACGGCGATCACCACCCGCAGCCGGGACGCCGGTTCGGCCGCCGCGAGCAACTGCCCGAGGAACCCGGCGCGTTCGCCCGCGTCGGTGCAGAGGGTGAAGAGCTCCTCGAACTGGTCGACGACGAGAAGGGTGTCCCCCGCGGACTCGGCCTCGGTCTCGGACTCGGACTCGGCCTCGGTCTCGTGCGGGACGAACAACTCCGCGTGCGTGCGCGCCGGATGGGCGCCCGGGGTGAGCATGCGGATCGCCGCGAGCCCGGGACGGTCCCGCAGCGCGGGTACCAACCCCGCCCGCAACAGCGACGACTTGCCGCTGCCGCTCGCACCGACGACCGCCGCGAACCGCGTCCGCCCGACCAGCCCGAGCAGTTCGCCGACGAGGTCGTCACGGCCGTGGAAGTGCTCCCCGTCGCCGGTCCCGAAGCGGGCGAGCCCCGGATAGGGGCTCTCCTCACCGTCCTCGACGACGTCCGCCGACGCGGCGACGACCTCCCGCCACCGCCGCTCCCACTCCGCCGGATCGCCGTCGCAGGCGCGGACGTAGGCGAGGAGCACCGGCAGGCTGGGCAGCCGTCCCCGGCCGCGGCGGCGGACAGCGTGGGCGCCGAGTAGCCGGCCCGGGCCGCCATCACCCGGTAGGTCGGCGTGCCCGCCTCGTCGCGCAACTTGCGCAGTGCGTAGGCGAATTGCTGCACACTCCCCGCCCCCGGATCCAGCGGCTTCTCCCGGCGCCCCATCCGCGTCTCCCCCTCGCTCACGGCCGTCCCGCCCGCCGACGACCGTCGCCGGCCGATTGATAGGCGCTCCGAACAGGGGCTGCCCAACAATCCGCCGGCCTCTGGACTCGCAGGTGCACCCCGCCGCGCGGCCCCTCCCGGGCTCCCGCGCCGACCGCCGAGCACCGGAGTCAGCCATCACCACCACACACTCACCACAACGCCTGTTCCACCCGGTCCGGTTGCCTCCGACACCCCCCGTCCGACGCCCCTGGCACGTCGTGGCCCCGGCCGTGCTCGCCCTCGTCCTCGGCCTGTGGGGAGTCCGGCGCGGCGGCAGCATCTGGCGGGACGAGGTGGTGTCGTACGACATGGCCCGGCGCCCCCTGCCCGACCTGTGGGCGGCGCTCGGGCACGCCGACGCGGTGCACGGCCTGTACTACCTGCTCCTGCACGGCCTCTTCCGGATCGCCGGCGACACGGACCCCCTGCTGGTCCTCCGCCTGCCCTCGGTCCTCGCCATCGCGGTCGCCGCCGGCACCCTGGCCCTCCTCGGCAGCCGCCTCGCCGGCCCCCGGGCGGGACTGCTCGCGGGGCTCGTCTTCGCCGTACTGCCACCGGTCCAGCGCTACGCCCAGGAGGGCCGTTCGTACGCGCTCGTGTGCGCCCTGGTGATCTGGGCGACGTATCTCCTGGTGCGCGCCGCGGACCGACGGGGCCCCTGGCTGCCGTACGGCATGGTCATGCTCACCGCGTGTCTCCTGCACGAGTTCGCGGTCCTGGTGCTGCCCGCGCATCTGCTGGCGGTCCTCCACCGCACCGCCCTGCGAGCGGCTCTGGCGGTGTGCGTCGGGCTGGCTCCCCTGGCCGTGCTGAGCAGCCGCCAGTCGGAGCAGGTGGCGTGGATCGGGGGCCTCGGGGTGGGCGCCTTGGCGGGGTTCGCGGGGGTCGGTGCGGTGGGCGTGGCCTGCGCGATCCTTCTGGGCAGCCGACCCGTGACCCGCCTGGCCGTCCCGCTGACCATCCTCCCGGCCCTGGTTCTGATCCTCCTCACCCCGCTCAAGCCGCTCTACGTCGACCGTTACGTCCTCTACGGCCACGCGGGCACGGCCCTCCTGCTCGGCGCGGCCCTGGACGACCTGCCCCGGAGGGCCGGGCGGGTGCGGACGGTCGCCCTGCTCGCGGCGGGCGCCGCCCTGCTGTCCCTGCTGCCGGTGGCCCTCCATCTGCGTACTCCGCAGAGCCGTACCGACGACGCCACCGCCGTCGCCGGGGCGATCGGTGCGATGGACGCCGACGGTGTGCTCTACCTGCCGTCGCGGCGGCGGGTGTGGTCACTGACGGCACTCTCGGGCCTCGTCGACGTGGCCCTGGCCCGTACGCCGACCGCCTCGGCGACCCTCTACGGCACCGAGGCCGCGCCCTCGGTGATCCGCGCCCGCATGCTGGCGACGGCACGGATCGTCGTCGTGGAAGACCCGCCGGACCAGCCGAGGGACCGGTCGCCGCAGGAGGTGGTCAAGCGCCGGGTGCTGGAGCGGTGCTTCGTCCGGGACTCGGTCCGACGCCTGCAGGGTGCGCAGATCAGCCGGTACGTACGGCGGTGTGCACCGTATGCACCGCCAGCACGAACACGTCCGCCCGCCGGTGCACGCTCGCCGCGTCCGTAGGGTCGAGGAGCCGGTCGAGGGTCTCGCGGTCCCCGGCCTCCAGGTGCTCGCCGAACACCTCGCGCAGCCGGCCGAGGGAGTGCGCGATGTACGCCCGGGCCCGGTCGGTGGTCGGCGCGGGCAGGTCCAGCATGAAGCTCCGCGTCCCGGTGTGCCGCAGCCCCGCCGACGCCATCAGCGCGGGCCAGTCCTCCGTCTCGGAGACGGCACCCGGCAGGTCCGCCCGCATCTGCGCGAACCATCCCTCCTCCAGCGCGTCGAGCCGGGCCTGGAGGCCGGGCCGCCCGATGCCGATGTCCCGGGGGAGGAAGCGCGGGGGAAGACCGCCCTCCATCAGCGCCAGGGTCCCGCCGCGGGCCAGCCGTGCGGCGAACGCGGCGATCCCGGCGCGCTGGTCGCCGAGGTGGTGCAGGCTCCGGGAGGCCCACAGCAGGTCGACGGGGTAGTCCAAGTCCTCCAGGACACTGGGCAGTTCACCGGCGAGGGTGCCGAAGCGGTCGGCGAGGCCGAGCCGTTCGGCCCGCCCGGCGGCCCGCTCAAGCAGCGGCTCCGACACGTCGACCGCGACGACCCGCGCACCGGGGAAGGCCTCGGCGAGCAGACAGGACAGCACGCCGGGACCGCTGCCGGCGTCCACGATCAGCCCCGGCTCGGTCTGCTTGTGCCCGAGCCAGGCCAGGGCCTTCTCGTAGAGGGGCGTGAACAGCTCGGCCTGGCTCTCCAGATGCGGAGCCATCTCGGCCCAGTCGATGTCGGTGTGGTCGTGGTGGTGGCCGTGCTTGTCGTGGCCGTGGTGGTCGTGGTGGTCGTGTTCGTGAGCCATGGCGGTCAGCCTCTCGTCGGTGTGCCGCCAGCGTGCGCCGACGCACCGAGGAGATGCCAGTGGAGTTGCCACAACAGCAAACGCACCGGCAAAAAATCCCGGCGGCCCGAAACGAACCCAGGGGCGCGGGGAACTGCGCGACCGGCCACAACGGACCGGCACCCGCAGTCCCACCGCACCCGGCGTCACATCAGAGCGCGGGGTACGCGTTCTGCATCAACTGCTGGAACTGCGCCGAGAACCAGTGCCCCGACAGCGGAGCGTTCGGCAGCGCACCCGACATGTTGTTGTTGTTCCGCGGGTTGCCGGTGTACGTCGGGTCGCACATCCGGTCGAAGCCCTTGCCCTCGTCGTTCGGGATCGCGGAGCTGGACCCGTCCGACTCCCCCGGCGGCTTCACCCACACGTACGCGTCGATCCCGGCGGCCGGCGACGCCTGCGGCCGCTCACCGAGACCCGCGCCCGACTGGTTGCACCAGTTGCCGACGTGGATCCGCCGGTCGATCCGCCCGCCGTTGACATACGTGTCCACGTCGGTCGTCGCGCCGGGCCCGGTGGGCCGGGCGGAGCCGCCCCAGCCGTTGCGGGACGTGTCGATCAGCATGCCGACACCCGAGGCGAACCCCTGGTTCACCGCCTCCTGCCGGAACGCCTGCGCGAACGACAGCTCGTCGGTGTACCGGTTCCAGTCCACCCACTTCGACTCGCGCACGGACTTGCCCGCCACGGAGTCGTTGATGGTGAAGTACTGCTCCTTCAGCGCGCTGTAGTTGGCGGTGTTGGTGATGAAGCCCTGCACGTCGTTGACGGTCGCGCCCTCGGCGGTCGCCGCCTGCTTGATGGTCTGGACGGTCGCCGAGAAGTTGTCGTCCCAGCCGATCCAGCCGTGGTGCCCGGCGTCCACGTAGTTGTAGACGTTGGATACGTCACCGAGCTTGTTCAGCGCGTAGCCGACGCCCTTGATGTAGTTGCCGTTCGCCTTCATCGTGTCGCAGTTGGCCGTGGCGGTGGCCCGCGGCGAGACGTTGGTGACGAGGTTCGGCAGCGAGTCGATCTCGATGGTGTTCACGATCCGCAGCGAGGCGTACTTGGGGTCGGCGAGGATGGCGGCGATCGGATCGATGTACTGCGTCTTGTACTTGTCGATCTCCGTCGGGCCGAGTTCGCCGTTGGAGGCGAGCGCCGCGCAGTCCCGGCCGGGCAGGTTGTAGATGACCAGCTGGACGACGAGTTCGCCGCTGCCCTTCTGCGCGAGGGCCGCGTCGAGGTGGGCGCGCAGCCCCATCCCGCCGTTCACGCCGTTGATCGCGGCGATCCGGTCCAGCCACACGCCCGTGGGCTGGTTGGAGATCCGGCTGCCGCCCGGCTCGGCCGCGGCCTTGGCGGACCACTCGGGGTTCACGTACACCTTGGCGCCGCTGTACGGGTTGTCGACCTTCGTGCCGCCCCCGGGGTCCGGCGGGTTGGTCGGCCCGCTGCCGCCGTCGTCGACGTTGCAGGCCACCCCGTCGAGCGTGAAGGCCGTCGGCAGCGCGTTGGTGCCGCTGTAGGTCCCGTTGAAGCCGAAGCTCACCGAACCGCCGGTGGCGAGCGTGCCGTTGTAGGTCTCGTTGGTCGCGGTGACGGCCGTCCCGCTCTGGCTGATCTTGGAGTTCCAGAAACTGGCGACCTTCTGGTTTCCGGCGTACGACCACTTCAGCGCCCAACTCGACTTGGCGGCGCTGTTGTTGGTGATCGTGACGGCGGCGGTGAAGCCGGTGTCCCACTGGTTCTGCACCTTGTAGTCCACGGCGCAGGGGATCGCCTGGATGCCGACGTCCCCGGGGGTGACGGCGAGGGCGGTCCCGGAGGCCCCGGCGACCAGGGCCAGGGAAGCGAGGAGCGCGGTTCTCGTACGACTCATGAGTGCGGGTTTCCTTCTTCCGTTGCGGGTGTTGTCCGGTGCGGGTGTTGTCCGTGCGGCTCTTATCCGGCGACGGCGCGCAGATGGTCGCGCAGACCGATGCCGAACGCGGTGGGTGTGCCGTCGTAGCCGGAGATCAGGGACGGTCCGGAGGAGCAGTCCCAGGTGTTCCAGGTCCAGCCCAGATACGACAGGCCACGGTCGTCGAACCACTTCATGACCTGGTCGACGAACCCGTGCGAGCAGGTGTTCTCGCCGATCTCCCCCGCCACGAGCGGCACTTGGGCGGCCACCGGGGCGAGCGTGGAGTTCCAGCAGCTCTCGTTGGAGCAGGTGTTGAAGTTGTAGACGTGCCAGGCGGCGGCGAGATTGCCGGCCGGGTCGGTCGGTCTGTACGTCAGCCACTGGCTCAGGTCGTTCGAGTACGCGATCCCGCCGGCCAGGATCACGTTGGTGGCGCCGGTGGCCCGGACGCTGTCGACGAGATCCTGCATACCGGCGACCTCGTACGAGATGCCGGGGCAGGTGCCGCCGTCCCGCCAGCACTGCCACGCCTGGGTGGTCGTGGAGGTCGCGCGGTCCGGGTAGGGCTCGTTGAACAGGTCGAAGACGACGGCCTGGTCGGCCTTGAAGGTGTTGGCCACCGACGTCCAGAAGGACGGGGTGTACTGCATGTCGGGCATCGGCTTCTGGCAGCTGGCGTGCACGTCGGAGCAGCCGGCCGAGTTGCCGGTGTACTGGCCGTAGGTCCAGTGCAGTTCGACCACCGGCGTCATGCCGTGCGCCTTCACCCTCGCCACCAGGTCCTTGACGGCGTTGATGTAATTCGCCCCGGAGTAGGCCGGGTTGATGTTGGACAGGCCCAGCCAGCACTCCTCGTTGAGGGGAATGCGGACCGTGTTGGCCTTCCAGTCGGCGATCGCCTTGACGGAGGCGTCGTCGACCGGGCCGTCGAAGATGCCGCGGCCCTGGACGCACATGAACTCGCCGCCGGACCGGTTCACCCCGAGCAGCCGGCGCGTCGTGCCACCGGCGTCCACGAGCTTGTTGCCGGACACGCGGAGAGCGGGTGGCGTGCCGTCACCGGGAGCCGGCGGATCCGACGGTTCCGGCGTGGGTGTGGGCGTCGTACCGCCGTCCACGTTGCAGGCCGTGCCGTTCAACGCGAACGTCGTCGGTACGGCGTTGCTCCCGGACCAGGACGCGATGAACCCGGCGCTGACGCTCGCACCCGTGGCCAGCGAGCCGTTGTAGCTCTCGTTGGCCGCGGTGACCGTCGTGCCGGACTGGGACCACTTCGCGTTCCAGCCCTGGGTGAGTTTCTGGCCGCCGGTGAAGCCGAAGGTGAGACTCCAACTGCTCACGGGAGCGGCGTTGTTGGTGATGCGCACGGAACCCTGGAAGCCGCTGTCCCACTGACTGGTGACGGTGTACTCCACCGAGCAGACAGGGGCAGCCCCGGACGCCGAGACCACCGGAACCGTCACGGCCCCGACGAGGGCGACCGCGCCGACAGCGGCTAAAAGTACTGAACGCGGGGGGTGTCGCATGAGCGACTCCTTGCAGCTCAGCGCGTCCGTGACGGACGCGTCGACTGATGGAATCGCTCCCACTGGTGCCAAGGAAGCTAGCGCCAAGTGGAGGCAAAGACCAGAGGCGTCACTTGACTTTTCCTCAGCCCCTTTCATCGAATCTTTTCGACTCTTCAAGCACCTTGACCCCTTGACCCCCCGTCCCCACTATGGGAGCGCTCCCACTGGTTCAAGCCTTGACTTCTCCGAGCCGCACAAGGAGGAACCAGCAATGCCCCCCACGAGGAGACGCCGGCCTGCCCGGCGATTGTGGACCGCTGTCGTGGCGGCCCTGGCACTGCCCTTCGCGATGCTGAGCGCTGGTTCAACTCCCGCACAGGCAGCGGCAGTTCAGTGCAGTGTGGATTACAAGACCAATGACTGGGGTTCCGGCTTCACCGCGGACGTGACGATCACCAACCGCGGCACGGACACCATCAACGGCTGGACGCTCGCCTACGCCTACTCCGGCAACCAGAAGCTCTCCGGCACCGGTTGGAACGGCAGCTGGTCGCAGTCGGGGCAGGCGATCTCGGTCACCAACGCCTCGTACAACGCGACGATCGCCGCGGGTGCGGCGGTCAACACCGGTGCGCAGTTCACGTACAGCGGCACCAACACCGCACCCGCGTCCTTCGCGGTGAACGGCACCACGTGTGTCGGCGCCCACCAACCCCCCATCACCGTGCTGACCAGCCCGGCGGCGGGCGCCGTCTACACCCAGGGCACCGCGGTGCCGCTCGCCGCGACGGCGGCCGCGGCGGACAGCGCGACCATCAGCAAGGTGGAGTTCTACGACGACACCACGCTGCTGGGCACCGACACCACGTCGCCGTACTCGCTCTCGGTCTCAAGTTTGACCGTGGGCAGTCATTCCCTGCTGGCGAAGGCGTACGACAGCCTGGGCGCCTCCGCCGCGTCGACGCCGGTCGGCATCACGGTCGCCTCGGGGCCGGCCATCGTCGCCTCGGCGACCCAACTGGCCGTCCAGCAGGGCAAGACGGGCACGTACACGGTGAAGCTCTCGACGCAGCCGAGCGCCAACGTGACCGTGACGACCGCCCGGGCGAGCGGCAACACGGGTCTCTCCGTGACCGGCGGCGCCTCGCTGACCTTCACGCCGTCGAACTGGAACACCGCGCAGACGGTGACGCTCACGGCCGCCGCCTCCGGCACGGGTTCGGCGGTCTTCGAGTCGACGGCCACGGGCCACGCCAAGGCCTCGGTGACGGCGACCCAGATCGGGGCGACGAAGGAGTACGACGCCCGGTTCCTGGAGCTGTACGGCAAGATCACCAACCCGGCGAACGGCTACTTCTCCCCCGAGGGCATCCCCTACCACTCGGTGGAGACGCTGATCGTCGAGGCGCCGGACCACGGCCACGAGACCACGTCGGAGGCGTACAGCTACCTCCTGTGGCTCCAGGCCATGTACGGCAAGGTGACGGGCGACTGGACCAAGTTCAACGGCGCCTGGGACATCATGGAGAAGTACATGATCCCCACGCACGCCGACCAGCCGACCAACTCCTTCTACAACGCCTCCAAGCCGGCCACCTACGCGCCCGAGCTGGACACCCCCAACGAGTACCCGGCGAAGCTGGACACCGGGGTGTCGGTGGGATCGGATCCCATCGCCGGTGAACTGAAGACCGCATACGGCACCGACGACGTCTACGGTATGCACTGGCTGCAGGATGTGGACAATGTGTACGGCTACGGCAACTCGCCCGGCAAGTGCGAGGCGGGGCCGACGGACACCGGACCGTCGTACATCAACACCTTCCAGCGCGGCGCGCAGGAGTCGGTGTGGGAGACGGTGCCGCAGCCGACCTGCGATCAGTTCAAGTACGGCGGGAAGAACGGGTACTTGGACCTGTTCACCGGTGACGCCTCCTACGCGAAGCAGTGGAAGTTCACCAACGCGCCGGACGCCGACGCGCGTGCAGTGCAGGCCGCGTACTGGGCGGACGTCTGGGCCAAGCAGCAGGGCAAGGGTTCGGACGTCTCCGCGACCGTGGGCAAGGCCGCGAAGATGGGCGACTACCTGCGCTACGCGATGTACGACAAGTACTTCAAGAAGATCGGCAACTGCGTCGGGCCGTCCACCTGCCCGGCCGGCACCGGCAAGGACGCCTCGATGTACCTGCTGTCCTGGTACTACGCGTGGGGCGGCGCGACCGACACCTCGGCGGGCTGGGCCTGGCGCATCGGCTCCAGCCACGCGCACGGCGGCTATCAGAACCCCCTTGCGGCGTACGCGCTCAGCTCGTACGCCGATCTGAAGCCCAAGTCCGCGACCGGGGCGGCCGATTGGGGCACCTCACTGACCCGGCAGCTGGAGTTCTACCGCTGGCTGCAGTCCGACGAGGGCGCCATCGCGGGCGGTGCGACCAACAGTTGGGCGGGCCGTTACGCGACCCCGCCGGCCGGCAAGTCGACCTTCTACGGCATGTACTACGACCAGCAGCCCGTCTACCACGACCCGCCGTCCAACCAGTGGTTCGGCTTCCAGGCGTGGTCGATGGAGCGGGTCGCGGAGTACTACCAGCAGACGGGGAACGCGCAGGCCAAGGCGGTCCTCGACAAGTGGGTCGACTGGGCGCTGTCCAAGACGACCGTGAACCCGGACGGGACGTATCTGATCCCGTCGACGCTCCAGTGGTCCGGTCAGCCGGACACCTGGAACGCGTCAAGTCCGGGCGCCAACAGCGGACTTCATGTCACGGTCGCCGACTACACCAACGACGTGGGGGTGGCCGCCGCGTACGCCAAGACGCTGACGTACTACGCGGACCGCTCCGGGGACACGGAGGCGGCGACGACCGCGAAGGCTCTGCTGGACGGCATGTGGAACAACTACCAGGACGCGCTGGGGATCGCGGTGCCGGAGAACCGGGCGGACTACAACCGGTTCGACGACGCGGTGTACATCCCGTCGGGGTGGACCGGGACGATGCCGAACGGGGACGCGATCAACGCGTCGTCGACGTTCGAGTCGATCCGGTCGTTCTACGAGGACGACCCGGCGTGGTCGAAGATCCAGGCGTACCTCGCGGGCGGGGCCGTGCCGTCATTCACCTATCACCGGTTCTGGGCTCAGGCGGACATCGCCTTGGCCATGGGGTCGTACGCGGAGCTTCTCGAATAAACCGCCCCCGCCGGGCGCTCCGCGGGTTGGGCCGTGTTCTGTCTGCGGGTCCGTTGTGGCTGGTCGCGCAGTTCCCCGCGCCCCTTCAGGGGCGCACCAGGACGCGGTGTTTCCTCGGAACCGCCCGAGAGCTTCGCGTACCAGGTCTCGTCACCTGACGACGAGGCCGTCCGTCTTCCTGGAGCAACTGGAGACGGACCCGGCGCGGTTCCTGCCGGAGACGACGGACGAGCACCTGGACGAGTCGTCCGACGTCGTGAAGATCG
>NZ_JBEYVC010000260.1:0-10929 GCF_040643855.1 Streptomyces sp. NPDC047072
GAGCTCGGTCTTGTCGACGACCGACGCCCCGCGTTTGCGGCGCCCGGCGATGATCCGCTCGGGCCGCAGCAGGGTGCCGAGCAGACCGCGGATCTCGTCGAGGGCCTGTCCGGGGACCTTGCCGACGAGGTAGGCGACGGTCCGCAGCAGGGTGCCGACGACCAGGCGCAGCAGCACCCAGGGCAGCAGGGCGGTACGGGTGTTGACGAGCAGGGTGTAGACGGCGCCGGCCTTGTCGACCTTGTGCGGCGAGGCCGTGGTGCGGCCCGCGCAGTCGACGGCGCGGCGCTCGCGGGAGGCCGCCTCCGCGTGGCGTACGACGGCGTCGGGGGCGATGAGGACGCGGTGGCCGGCGGCCTGGGCGCGCCAGCACAGGTCGACGTCGTCACGCATCAGGGGCAGCCGCCGGTCGAAGCCGCCGAGCTGCTCGAAGACGTCCCGGCGGATCAGCATGCCGGCGGTGGAGACCGACAGCACGGAGCGGACGTGGTCGTGCTGTCCCTGGTCCTGTTCACGGCGGTCCAGGCCGGTCCAGCGGCGGCCGGAGTGGGCGATGGAGACGCCGACCTCCAGGAGCTGCCGTCTGTCGTACCAGCCGCGCAGCTTGGGGCCGACGACGGCGACGTCGTCGCGGCCCAGCTCCAGTTCGTTGTCCACGACGCGCAGCAGCTGGGCCAGGGCGTCGGGCTCCGGGGCGCTGTCGTCGTGCAGGAGCCACAGCCACTGGATCGGTTCGCCGTACGGCAGTTCCGGCATGTCGTAGGCGTCGTCGCGCCAGGTGCGCGTGACGGGGTCCCAGCCGCTGGGGCGCTTCAGGTACGGCAGCTCGTCCGGGGTCAGCACGGGCGCGGTGCGGCCGACCTCCTCGACGGCCTGGCCGAAGCCGGTGCGCCGGGCCAGGTGCAGGACGCGGTCGGCGCCCAGGGCCTCGGTGACCAGCCGGGCGGAGTCGTCCGCGCTGCCGGTGTCGGCGGCCATGGCGAACTGGACGGGGCGCTCCTGGCCGAGCAGCCCGGCGAGCGCCTCGGGCAGCCAGCGGGCGCCGTCGTGGGCGACGAGCACCGCGGTCACCACATGACGCGGGAACTCAGGAGTGGCAGCGGACGCTTGCGCCGCCGTGTGGCTGTGCACGGACATCGAGGTACGGGCCCCGGTTCGGTGGACTGCGGTGGGCGCCTGTGCCCGCTGGGGGCGGCGAGGCGTCTCGGACGAGCGACCACACTATCGCCCGAGCACGACGGCGGCCCGCCGCCTGTGGATAACCCACCTGCGACGGGCCGTACGGTTGCGGGCGAAAAGGGCCGGACACCGGCCGACGTCGGGCAGACGTCGGGCAGCCGTCAGACGGCAGCCTTCTTCAGCCGACGGCGCTCTCTCTCGGACAGGCCGCCCCAGATGCCGAAGCGTTCGTCGTTCGCGAGGGCGTATTCGAGGCACTCGGAGCGGACCTCGCAGGAGAGGCAGACCTTCTTGGCCTCGCGGGTCGAGCCGCCCTTCTCGGGGAAGAAGGACTCGGGATCGGTCTGGGCGCACAGCGCGCGCTCCTGCCAGCCGAGTTCCTCGTCCGCGTCGTCGACCAGCAGTTGCTGCACCAGCTCGGTCATGTGCGCCCCTCGTCTGTCTTTCGCGTCCCCGTGCGGTGGCCGTCACCGATTTCGGCTGAACGACACGAGTGAAATTACAAGTGTGCTGCTCCGGGCGAGTCAAGCCGAGATCTGCTATTGGGCCCCTTATTCACTCTGCGGAACCAAGGCCTTGCGGAAAGTGTTCAAATCGGCATAAACCTTGACAAGCAGATGAGGCCCGAGAGGGGTCGCGCTCCCACCTCAGGCCTTGGGGACCTATACGAGGAAGGACGCCCAACTGTTCGATCCCGTTCCCGGTTGTGCGCACCATGTGTCCCCGTCGCCGCATGAACAAACCTTTCACCTCACAGATGAACCGGATCCGGTGAAACGTGTCCCACATGGCGGTGTCGAGTTGACAGTGCAGGTGTGAACCGATTGCCTTGTGGGCATGCTCGCGAACTTGGCACTCACCACGACCCGCACCGCCGGGTCCCTCGGTGCTGCCCACGCTCGCCGTAGCTGTTGTTGCTGTCCCAGCTGTTGAGCCACATCCGCTCCAGCTGCCGACCGAGTCGTCCGTGACCCGGACGGGACTCGGTCGTCGTTCCCTCTGACCATCTCTTCACTGATCTTCACTGAGGAACCACCGCACCCCATGAACAGCGACAGCGACCTCCAGATCGCCGGCGACCTGCTCGAAGTCCCACACCTCCTCCAGGCCCCGCGCGAACACCCGGCCACCGTGGCCGAGTTCGTCGGTCTGGCGCGCTCCATCGCCGCCGACCGCGCGCAATGGGCGCACCTCGTGCGGTACGACGCGACGAGCCGCTGGTACCACCGGCTGCGTACCGGTCCCGGTTACGAGGTGTGGCTGCTGTCCTGGGTGCCCGGACAGGGCAGCGGACTGCACGACCACGGCCGCTCCTCCGGGGTCCTCACCGTCCTGGAGGGCGCGCTCACCGAGCGGACCGAGCGGGGCACGCGCGCGTTGGCGGCGGGGACGCAGCGGGTGTTCGCGCCGGGGTACGTCCACGAGGTCGTCAACGACGCGCTGGAGCCGGCCGTGAGCCTGCACGTCTACTACCCGGGGCTCACCGAGATGCCCATGCACACGGCATGCACGGCGCGCGAGGCGTTCGGCGAGGTGGACGTCGTCACCGCGTGACGCGTTGTCGTACCCGCCTGCAAGACTGGTTCCCATGCGAATCGTGGTTCTGGCAGGCGGCATCGGCGGTGCCCGTTTCCTGCGCGGTCTCAAGCAGGCCGCGCCGGACGCGGACATCACGGTCATCGGCAACACCGGGGACGACATCCACCTCTTCGGTCTGAAGGTCTGCCCGGACCTCGACACGGTGATGTACACGCTCGGCGGCGGCATCAACGAGGAGCAGGGCTGGGGGCGGGCCGAGGAGACCTTCCACCTCAAGGAGGAACTCGCGGCGTACGGCGTCGGGCCCGAGTGGTTCGGGCTCGGGGACCGGGACTTCGCCACGCACATCGTGCGCACCCAGATGATCGGTGCCGGGTATCCGCTGAGCGCGGTGACCGAGGCGCTGTGCGACCGGTGGAAGCCGGGGGTGCGGCTGATCCCGATGACCGACGACCGGGTCGAGACGCATGTGGCGGTCGAGGTGGACGGCGAGCGCAAGGCCGTGCACTTCCAGGAGTACTGGGTGCGGCTGCGGGCGTCGGTACCTGCCCACGCGGTGGTGCCGGTGGGCGCGGAGCAGGCGAAGCCGGCGCCGGGTGTCCTTGAGGCGATCGCCGGGGCGGACGTGGTGCTGTTCCCGCCGTCCAACCCCGTCGTGTCCATCGGGACGATTCTCGCGGTGCCGGGTATCCGGGAGGCGATCGCGGAGGCCGGGGTGCCGGTGGTGGGCCTCTCCCCCATCGTCGGGGACGCGCCCGTGCGGGGCATGGCCGACAAGGTCCTCGCGGCGGTCGGCGTGGAGTCCACGGCGGCGGCGGTCGCCGAGCACTACGGGTCGGGGCTGCTGGACGGCTGGCTCGTCGACACCGTGGACGCGGGCGTCGTGGAGCGCGTCGAGTCGGCCGGCATCCGCTGCCGGGCCGTCCCGCTGATGATGACGGACCTGGAGGCGACCGCGCGGATGGCCCGCGAGGCTCTGGAGCTGGCGGAGGAGGTGCGGGGGGGCTTGAGCGGCGAGATCTCCGGCGGCGCGGGGAGAGAGACGGCGGACACGGTCGCGGGCAGGGCCGCTCCGGAGGCGGAGCGCGATACGGCGGGTCCGGCCTCCACGCCCCGTTCAGCCCCCTCGGCTCCCTCGGCTCCCTCGGCTCCCTCCGCCGACGGCTACCGCGTCTGGGCCCTCGCCGGGATTCCCGAGGTGCAGCAGGGGGACGATGTCGCCAAGCTCGTCGCCGCCGCCGAGCCGGGGCTGGTGGACGGGGACGTCGTGCTCGTCACCTCGAAGATCGTGTCCAAGGCCGAGGGACGGGTCGTCCAGGCGGGTGACCGGGAGGCCGCGATCGACGCCGAGACCGTGCGGGTCGTGGCGCGGCGCGGGGCGCTGCGGATCGTGGAGAACCGGCAGGGGCTCGTCATGGCCGCCGCCGGGGTCGACGCCTCCAACACCCCCGCCGGGACCGTGCTGTTGCTGCCCGAGGACCCGGACGCGTCCGCGCGGGCGATCCGGGACGGGCTGCGGGACGCCCTCGGGGTCGACGTGGGCGTGGTCGTGACCGACACCTTCGGACGGCCGTGGCGCACGGGACTCACGGACGTGGCGATCGGCGCCGCCGGGGTGCGGGTCCTGGACGACCTGCGCGGCGGCACGGACGCGTACGGCAACCCGCTCAGCGCGACCGTCGTGGCGACGGCGGACGAACTCGCCGCCGCCGGTGACCTCGTCAAGGGCAAGTCCGCCGGGCTGCCCGTCGCCGTCGTGCGCGGGCTGCCGCACGTCGTGGCCGAGGGCCACGGGGAGGGGGCGCGGGCCATGGTGCGCGGCGCGCGCGACGACATGTTCCGGCTGGGGACCTCGGAGGCGGTCCGGGAAGCGGTCACCCAGCGCCGTACCGTACGGGCCTTCACGGACGAGCCCGTCGACCCCGGTGCCGTGCGGCGGGCGGTGGCGCTGGCGGTCACCGCGCCCGCGCCGCACCACACGACGCCGTGGCGGTTCGTGCTGCTGGAGTCCGCCGAGTCGCGGACCCGGCTCCTCGACGCCATGCGGGACGCCTGGATCGCCGATCTGCGCCGCGACGGGAAGTCCGAGGAGTCCATCGCGAAGCGGGTCCGGCGCGGCGACGTCCTGCGCAACGCGCCGTATCTGGTGGTGCCCTGTCTGGTGATGGACGGGTCGCACGCGTACGGCGATCCGCGGCGGGACGGGGCCGAGCGGGAGATGTTCGTCGTGGCGGCGGGGGCGGGCGTGCAGAACCTCCTCGTCGCGCTGGCCGGGGAGCGGCTGGGGTCGGCGTGGGTGTCGTCCACGATGTTCTGCCGGGACGTGGTCCGCGAGGTGCTGGGGCTGCCGGCCGACTGGGATCCGATGGGCGCCGTGGCGGTCGGGCATCCGGCGGAGGAGCCGCGGCCGCGGCCGGAGCGGGATGCCGGGGCCTTCATCGAGATACGGTGACGCGGCCGGGCTCCTAGAACCGCACCCTCTCGCACCCCAGGGACCTCATTCGTGGCAGGACGTTTCGCTCCGCGGCCCACGCGTACAACTGTGCGCGGTGGAGAGGTCGTCGTGCCCGCCGCGCGGGGAGCGGGGTCCGCGGAAGCGGGGCGGGTGCGGCGCTGGGTGCCCGAGTGGCCCGTAGAACTCGGGCTGGTGCTCGGGGCGCTCAGGCGGGGGCCCGGGGATCCGACGTTCCGGGCGCTGCCGGACGGGTCCGTGTGGCGGGCCTGCCGTACGCCTCTCGGCGCCGGGACCCTTCGGGTGTCGGTGTACGGCGGTGAGGTGCGGGGGGAGGCGTGGGGGCCGGGGCGGGAGTGGCTGCTCGACCGGTTGCCGGAGTTGCTGGGGGCCGCGGACGATCCGGCCGCGTTCGTGCCGCGGCACCGGGTGGTGGCGCGGGCGTGGCATCGGCGGCCGGGGCTGCGGCTGACGCGGACCGGGCTGGTGCTGGAGTCGTTGATCCCGTCGGTGCTGGAGCAGAAGGTCACCACCGACGAGGCGTATCGGGCGTGGCGGTTGCTGGTGCGGAAGTTCGGGGAGCCGGCGCCGGGGCCTGCGGCGGGTGGGCGGCTGTGGGTGATGCCGTCGGCTCGGGAGTGGGCGTTGATTCCGTCGTGGGAGTGGCATCGGGCGGGGGTCGACAACAAGCGGGCGTCGACGATTCTGCGGTGTGTGCGGGTCGCTGCGCGGCTGGAGGAGGCGGTGGGGATGACTCCGTCCGCCGCGCAGGCGCGGTTGGAGGTGGTGCCGGGGGTGGGGCCGTGGACCTCGGCGGAGGTGGTGCAGCGCAGTCATGGGGCGGCGGACGCGGTGACCGTGGGAGATCTGCATCTGCCGGGGATCGTGGGGTGGGCGTTGGCCGGGGACCGGGACGCGGACGACGCGGCGATGCTGTCTTTGCTGGAGCCGTATGCCGGGCAGCGGCATCGGGCGGCTCGGCTGATCCTGCTGAGCGGGGTGGTGCCGGCGCGGCGGGCGCCGCGGATGCCTCGCGGGGACATCGGGCGGTTGTGAGGTGGGGTGGGTGGGGGCGACGCCGGACGGGCTGAACGATCCCGACCGGCGTGGAGCCTCACTCCCTATTGGTCCGACGAGAATCTCACCGCGCCCGCTGGGATGCGGGCGTCGCACCAGACTCGGGCTCCCTCGCGGAGTTCGTTGTCGGGGCCGATGGTTGCGCCGTCGCCGATGACCGTGCCGGTGAGGATGGAACGGCTGCCGACGCGGGCCCGGGTGCCGATGAGGGAGTCGGTGATGACGGCGCCGGGTTCGATGACCGCGCCGGGGAGGATCGTGGAGCCGTAGACGCGCGCGCCCTCCGCGACGAACGCGCCCTCGCCGACCACCGTGCCGCCGGTGAGCTTCGCGTCGGGGGCGACCCGGGCTGTCGGGAGGATCAGGCGGTCGCCGCAGCGGCCGGGGACGGCGGGTGAGGGGGCCCGGCCCAGGACCAGGTCCGCCGAGCCGCGGACGAAGGCGGCCGGGGTGCCGAGGTCCAGCCAGTACGTCGAGTCGACCATGCCCTGGAGGTGGGCCCCGGCGGAGAGCAGGTCGGGGAAGGTCTCGCGTTCCACAGAGACCGGACGGCCCGCGGGGATCGTGTCGATGACCGAGCGGCGGAAGACGTACGCCCCCGCGTTGATCTGGTCGGTGACGATCTCCTCGGGCGTCTGGGGCTTCTCCAGGAAGGCCAGCACCCGGCCCGCGGGATCCGTGGGGACAAGGCCGTAGGCGCGCGGGTCGGTGACCTTCGTCAGGTGGAGGGAGACGTCGGCGCCGGTGCGCTGGTGGGTGTCCACCAGCGCCCTGATGTCCAGGCCGGTCAGGATGTCGCCGTTGAAGACGAGGACCGGGTCGTCGGGACCGGCGTGCAGCCGCGCGGCGACGTTGCGGATCGCGCCGCCGGTGCCGAGGGGCTCCTCCTCGGTGACGTACTCGATGCGCAGACCGAGCGAGGAGCCGTCGCCGAAGTACGGCTCGAAGACCTCGGCCAGATAGGACGTCGCCAGCACTATGTGGTCGACCCCCGCAGCTCTCGCCCGGGCCAGCTGGTGGGTGAGGAAGGGGACGCCGGCCGCGCGGACCATCGGTTTGGGCGTGTTGACCGTGAGCGGACGCAGCCTCGTGCCCTTGCCGCCGACCAGGAGGATCGCTTCTGTCACCTGTCGTCTCCGCTTCCTGCCGGATTTTTCTGCCGAGTATGCAGACGTTGGTATGGCGGTGCGGGTTCGGGGGGCTTGCTCTCAGCGGCCCTGGTAACGGGCGGCCGACGTGCGGGTGGCGCCGAGCTTGCGGTAGAGCAGCCGGCCGGGGCACTCCGTGGCGAAACCGTCCCGGTGACCGGAGATGACGTTCAGTCGCACATTCTTACCTTTGCGGTAGAGATTGCCACCGCCCGACTTCAGATATGTCCGGCCGCTCGGGTTGGCGCCGAAGAGCCCGAGCTTCCACGCGGTGAGCTTCGCGACGGCCTTCGTGGCGGCGGCCGGCGGCTTGGTGGTGTCGTAGCTGCCGAGGACGGCGATCCCCATGCTGTTGGTGTTGAACCCGAGGGTGTGCGCGCCCAGGACCGGCTTCGCCACGCCACCGGCCCGGCCCTCGTAGATGGTTCCGCACTTGTCGACGAGGAAGTTGTAGCCGATGTCGCGCCAGCCCATGCTCTTGACGTGGTAGCGATAGATACCGCGAATGAGCGAGGGGGCCTCAGCACACCGGTATCCGTTGCCGGACGCCGTGTGGTGCACGAAGACCGCCTTGACCTTCTTCGAGTACACGAACTTCTTCTCGCGCAGCCTCTCGTCGGCCCCCCAGCCGCGCCGGGTGACGATCCGCGGACGCGGTCCGATGTACGGCTTTCCGCGCGGCGCCACCTGGGCCGTCCCGTCGGCGCGCAGGGCCGACAGCTCCCGCAGGGTCTGCGCCCTGTTCAGTGCCGGGATCTCGGTGGCGCCGAGGGGGGCGAGGTCGAGGTTGGCGGCGGAGGCGTCCGGGACGGTGCGGGGCACGACCGTGGTGCGCGGGGCGCCGGCCACCGCGGGCTCCCGCTCCGGCGCCCGCTCCCCCGGGTCCACGAGTTCCAGACGCAGGCCGGTCGGGAGGGGCGCGGAGATCGCCGTACGGTCGTCTCGGGTCGCCTCCTCCGTCGTACGGTCGAGGTCCTGGGCGGCCTGGACGCGGACCTCCACGCCGTCCGAGTCGCCCACCCACAGCGGTGCGGTGGCGCCGCGGACGCGGCCGGAGGTGCGCTCGGCCGTGCCGGGGTCGGCGGCGTCGTCGTTGTGGGTCTCCAGGCCCTGCCAGCCGGACCAGGCGCCGGTGCCGGCGGCGCGGGTGCGGACCTGGACGGTGCCGTGCAGGACGGTGTCCGGGTCGTCCCAGACGACACCGACGAGGGAGAAGTGGCGTACGTCCCGGCGGGGCAGGCCCTGTTCGGCCGCGGGGCCGAGGGCGCGGGAGCGGCCGAGCGCGGCGAGGGGCAGGGACTGGGTGGAGCCGGGGGCTTCCGCGGGCGTCGCTGGTCTTCCGGCCGCGGGGACTTCCACGCCGGGTCTGGGGGCCGGGTGCGCCGCCGGGGTCGCCGCGGTCGCGAGCGGGGTCAGGGGGAGGGCCAACGCGGCCGCGCAGGTGACGCCGATCGAGGAAGCAAGAAGTCCACGCATGGTTCGATCCTGGACATAGTCATATAAATCTGTCCATCCGGGAACTGACGGACCGTCTGGTGGCGTTGCGCCGAATCGGTGGCCCCTGTCGGTGGGGTGCGGACCACCGGCCGCGTACGCTTTCTCGGGTGAACGCCACCGATCGCACCCCTGCCGACCTGCTGCGTTCCGCGCTCGCCGCGGATCCCGGGCGTCCCCTGGTGACCTTCTACGACGATGCCACGGGGGAACGGGTCGAATTGTCCGTGGCCACCTTCGCCAATTGGGTGGCCAAGACCGCGAATCTGCTCCAGGGGGATCTGGGGGCGGGGCCCGGGGACCGGGTCGTGCTGCTGTTGCCGGCGCACTGGCAGACGGCCGTGTGGTTGCTGGCGTGTTCCTCGGTGGGGGTGGTGGCGGACGTCGGTGGGGATCCTGCGGGGGCGGACGTCGTGGTGAGCGGGCCGGAGTCCCTGGACGTGGCGCGGGCGTGCCGTGGGGAGCGGGTGGCGTTGGCGTTGCGGCCGCTTGGGGGGCGGTTTCCGCAGGTTCCGGATGGGTTTGTCGACTATGCGGTCGAAGTGCCGGGGCAGGGGGATCGGTTCGTGGCGTTCTCGCCGGTGGATCCTGACGAGGTCTCGTTGGTCGTGGCTGGGCGGGAGTTCAGTGGGGCCGAGGTTGTCGAGCGGGCTCGGGAGTCTTCGGGTGGGGAGCGGGTGTTGTCCGGGTTGTCGTATGACACTTGGGACGGGGTGAACGTCGGGTTGTACGGGGCGTTGGCCTCTGGGGGTTCCGTGGTGTTGTGCCGGAACCTTGAGGCGCTGGGCGAGGAGGCTCTTGCCAAGAGGGTGGAGAGTGAGCGGGTTACGGCTATTCGTCGGTGAGCTGCTGAGCGCTGCCGGGTGCGGGTTGTCTGTGGCTGGTCGCGCAGTTCCCCGCGCCCCTAGGTAGGACGGGTCACCCGAGTGGAGCAGTAGCGGTCTCCCCGCTCGCCCCTCACGGGTCATGGTCATAGGACCGACACGTTCTTACGCCATGAGGGGTGGGCTCTGCCGTGACCGCAAGTGCTCGCACACTCGGGCCCGGGGTCGGGGCGTCCGCGAGTGGGCGGCGTAGGCGTAGGCGGCTGCGGTACGGCGGAGTCGGCGCCGCCCTCCTCCTAGGAACCCTCGGGCTCGGTTCCGGCCTCTACGCCAAGCTCGACGGGAACATCACCGCCGATTCCGCTGCCGCCGCCGAGCTCGCTCGGTATGAGAAGGAGCGGCCGACCTCGTTGGTGAAGGACGCGCAGAACATTCTGCTGATCGGGTCGGACTCGCGGGCCGGGGACGGGAATCGGCGGTACGGGCGGGATTCGGGGACCGAGCGGTCGGACACCGCGATCCTGTTGCATCTGGCGGCCGGGCGGCGCAGCGTCACCGCGGTGTCGGTGCCGCGGGATCTGATGGTGGACGTACCGGGGTGTCTGCGGGCGGACGGGGGGCGTACCGAGCCCCGGTTCGCGATGTTCAACTCCGCTTTCCAGGTGGGGGGTTCGGCGTGCACGATCCGGACCGTCGAGAAACTGACGGGGATTCGCGTGGACCATCACATGGTCGTCGACTTCCACGGCTTCAAGGACATGGTGGACGCCGTCGACGGGGTCGAGGTGTGTCTGCGGGAACCCGTCCGGGACAAGGCCGCGAAACTCCGGTTGCCCGCGGGGCGGGTCACGCTCGACGGGGAGCAGGCGCTCGGGTACGTGCGGGCGCGCAAGTCGCTCGGGGACGGCAGCGACACCGAGCGGATGGGCCGTCAGCAGCGGTTTCTCGGGGCGCTGGTCAACAAGGTGCAGAGCAACGACGTACTGCTGAATCCGGTGCGGCTGTATCCCGTGCTGGACGCGGCCACCTCGTCGCTCACCGCGGATCCGGACCTGGCGAGCCTGCGCGGGCTGTACCAACTCGTGCGCGGGCTGCGGCACATCCCCGCCGGGCGGGTGCAATTCCTGACCGTGCCGAGGGAGTCGTACATCCACGACCGCAATCGCGACCAACTCGCGCAACCGGCGGCCCGGCGGCTTTTCGAACGGCTGCGCAA
>NZ_JBEYVC010000261.1:0-10921 GCF_040643855.1 Streptomyces sp. NPDC047072
GAGCGAAGCAGCCGGCAGGGGGTCCAGGTGAGTGCTTCCCGGCGTAGTGGGACCACCGACGAACTGGGGCTGGAAGAAGGTCTCGCCGCCGACCGTGCAGTCGCCGCTGCCACCGGAGGTGAGGCCGATCGCCGAACCGTCCTGCGTGAACAGCGAGCCACCGCTGTCGCCGGGCTCGGCACAGACGTCGGTCTGGATGAGCCCGGTGACCGTGCCCTCGGGGTAGTTCACCGTGGCGTCGAGGCCGAGGACCTGGCCGTCGGCGAGACCGGTGGTGGAGCCCATCCGGAAGACCTGGGTACCGACCTCGGCGTCCGCGGCCTGGTTGATGGCCACGGTCTGTCCGCCGCCGACGTTGACCTCGCTGGGCGCCTGGGTCGCCGGGTCGTCGTACTTGACCAGGGCGAAGTCGCCGTCACCGGGGAAGGTGGCCTGGTCGACGGTGGCGATCGGCTGGCCGGTCTCGGAGTCCGACCACTGGTCGGCCGCGACCCCGCAGTGACCGGCGGTCAGGAAGGCGGGGCTGCCGTCGGCGGCCGTGACGTTGAAGCCGAGCGAGCAGCGCGCGCCGTCGGCGAAGATCGCGTCGCCGCCGGAGACGAAGGTCTTGAAGGTGCCGGCCGACTTCTTGATGGTCGCCATGTCGGAGCCGAGGCTCTTCACGGTCGACTCCAGCGTGTTCCACTTGTCGCCGGTCACCGTGGAGTCGGCGGTCACCAGGATCTTGTTCGTCCTGGGGTCGATGGCCCACGAGGTGCCGGGGATCGTCGCCTCGGCCTTCAGGGTCTGGGCGCCCGCCTTGAGTTCGGTGAGGCTGTTGTCGACCTCACGGACGGCCGCGCCCGCCTTCTTCACCTGCACGATGACGTTGTTGTCGTCGCCGGATATGACGTTGTTGATGACGTTCACGACGAGCTGCTGCTTGTCGGAGTCGTAGTAGGACCCGGCGAAGGCGTCGCCGAGCAGCTCCTGGAGTTGCGAGGCGAGATCCGTGGCGTCCGATGCCTTGAGAGTCTTCGGCGCGATGGCCGCGGCGTCGTTCGACGAACCGTCCTGGGACGCGTTGGCGTTGGGCAGCAGAATCGCGGCCGCTCCGAGCGCCACCACGGTGCCCGCCGCAAACGCGGCCTTGCGCTTCGGAATTCGCTTGTGACTCAAACTTCTCGACCTCCTGGGGGACCGGAGTCTGTGTTGCCGTGTGGCAGATGTTCAGGGCGCCTGGATGGCCATGAGTACGCAAAGTCCGCCGGGCGCGTTCAACTCCGTTTCCACGCGCCCCAGAAGCCACGCCGATTCGGCCACGCCCCGTGCCGGGGAGCCGTGCGGCGGGAAGAATCCCCCATATGACGATGACGACCGCCGAAGCCGACAAGATCCTCGCCGACAACTTCGCCCCTTGGGTGCTCGACCTCGGGCTGACGGTCCAGACCGTCGCCGAGGACCATGTCGTACTGCGTCTGCCCTGGTCACAGCAGCTGGCACGGGAGGGCGGCGGGCTGTCCGGCCAGGCCCTGATGGCCGCCGCGGACACCGCGACGGTGATCGCCGTGGCGGCGGCCCGGGGCACCTTCGGACCGATGACGACGGTCCAGCAGTCCACGACCTTCCAGCGCCCGGTGACCGGTTGCGATGTCCTGATCAAGTCGGTCGTGACCAAGCTGGGCCGTCGCACCGCCTTCGCGGACATCACGATGACGGACGCGGAGTCGGGTGCACTGGCCGCCCACGCGACCACGGTCTACGCCCTTCTGGGCTGACACTGTCAGCGAACGGTCAGCAACAGTCCGTTGTGAACACCGGGTCGAATCCTCTCTTCAGCAAATCTGCACATCGAATGCCCAACCAGGTCACCGGAAGCCGGGGTTCTCCACATGCGGGTCCGGCGGCGCACGCCATTGGCGAGGTGTGTCGCATTCGCCTCGGAGGGGGCAAGAGCCGGTTCACGCCCGCGCAACATCAGCTGTGAAGAAGTCGCCACCATGTCGTGCGCACTCCTGCACGGTTCGAGGCTGATGTGACTCAAGTGCCCTGGTGAGGCGGTCGGTTGATTGGATGCGCGCGGCCGCAGCGTGCTTTGATCCATCGCACCGCAGGGCGGCCAGGGACTCCGGGAACGGGTCCGGCGCCTGCGATCGCGGCCGTCATCTGTCCCCAGAGGGGGCCGCTCCCCCCTTGTGAGATATCCATATGAAGGGAAGTTCCATCATGAACTCCACCCCCCAGGTTGAGACCGTTGAGATCTCGGACGCCGAGCTCGACAACGTCTCCGGCGGCCTGCAGCTGAACGCCCTCGGCACCGTCACCGGCCTGGTGGACGGCATCGCCCCGGTTTCCGGCCTGGTCAACACCGCCGTCGGCACGGTCGAGGGCGTCACCGGCCTCAACACCGCCCCGGTCACCAACCTGGTCGCCGGCCTCTGATCACCCCTTCGGTGATCTGATCGCACACTTGTGATCGCCCCGTCCCGGACCGCAAACCGGCGGTTCCGGGACTCTTGGGTGCCCTGAAACATCTCTCCAGGTGAGGGAAGTCCCGTGCAGTTCCGCCAACAGGCCCTCGCCAAGCTCCAGTCGCCGGAGGAGCTCGACCTTCCGGTGCGTTTCGCGCGCCCGCAGGGCTGGCTCGTGCTGTCCGTGACGGTCGTCGTGATGGCCGCCGCGTCCGTGTGGGCGGTGACCGGTTCGGTCGCCTCCACGGTGAGCGCGCCCGCCATCCTCACGCACGGCGAGGGCAGTTACATCCTCCAGAGCCCGGTCGCGGGCCAGGTCACGGAAGTGATCGCCGAGGAGGGCCAGCGGCTGCCCGCGAACTCCCCCGTCCTGAAGGTCCGTACGAGCGAGGGCGACACCGTCGTCCGCACCGTCGCCGCGGGCCGGGTCACCGCGCTCGCCGCCACCATCGGGCAGATCATCCAGACCGGCGCGAACGTCGCCGCCGTGGAGAAGGTCGCCCACTCCTCCGACCCGCTGTACGCGACGGTGTACGTGCCCGCCGAGAACGCGGCCTCCATCCCGGAGAACGCGGCCGTGGACCTGACCGTCTCCTCGGTGCCCACCCAGGAGTACGGCGGGCTGCGCGGCCATGTGAAGTCGGTGGACCGCTCGGCGCAGTCGGCCCAGCAGATCGCCTCGTTCCTCGGGGACAGCCAGCTGGGCGAGCAGTTCACCAAGGACGGCCGCCCGGTCGCCGTCCTCGTGAAGCTGGACAAGTCCTCGGGAACCAAGAGCGGGTACAAGTGGTCCTCTGCCGAGGGCCCGCCGTTCGCCCTCACCTCCATGACCGTGGCCTCGGGTTCGATCCGGCTGGCCGACCAGCGTCCCGTCGATTGGCTGCTGCCGTGAGCCCCGCGCAGGACACCCGCGGCAGACGCCGTTCCGCCCCGCCCAAGCGCCCGGTCCCCAAGGGGAGGGCGAAGACGGTCCGCACGCCGACCGTCCTCCAGATGGAGGCCGTCGAATGCGGCGCCGCCTCCCTCGCGATGGTCCTCGGCCACTACGGAAAGCACGTCCCGCTGGAGGAGCTGCGCATCGCCTGCGGTGTCTCCCGCGACGGCTCGCGCGCGAGCAACCTCCTGAAGGCGGCCCGCAGTTACGGTCTGACGGCCAAGGGCATGCAGATGGACACGGCCGCGCTCGCCGGGGTCAAGACACCGGCCGTGCTGTTCTGGGAGTTCAACCACTACGTCGTCTACGACGGCATGGGGCGCCGCTTCGGCCGCCGCGGGGTCTACATCAACGACCCCGGCAAGGGCCGCCGTTTCGTCCCCATGGAGGACTTCGACGGCAGCTTCACCGGTGTCGTCCTGGTCATGGAGCCCGGCGAGGGCTTCACCAAGGGCGGCCGCAAACCAGGGGTGTTGGGCGCGATGCCCGCCCGGCTGCGCGGCACCGCGGGCACCATGCCGGCCGCCGTCCTGGCCAGCCTCCTGCTCGTCCTGGTCGGCGCGGCGGTCCCCGCGCTCAGCCGTACCTATATCGACATGTTCCTCATCGGCGGCCAGACCTCGCTGCTCAGCGTGCTGTTCGCGTCGATGGGCACCTGTGTGGCGCTCACGCTCGTGCTGACCTGGCTCCAGCAGGCGAACCTGCTGCACGGCCGCATCATCTCCTCGACCCTCTCCAGCGCCCGCTTCCTGCGCCATCTGCTCAGGCTGCCGGTGACGTTCTTCTCCCAGCGCAGCCCGGCCGACCTGGTCCAGCGCCTGCAGTCCAACGACCAGGTGGCCGAGACCCTGGCCCGCGACCTGGCGGCGGCGGGCGTGGACGCGGTGGTCGTCGTCCTCTACGCGGTGCTCCTCTACACCTACGACCCCCAACTCACCTTCGTCGGCATAGGCGTTGCCCTCCTCAACGTGGTGGCCATGCGGGTCGTCATCCGGCTGCGCGCCACCCGCACCGCCAAACTCCGGGCGGACAGCGCCCGGCTCACCAACACCGCCTACACCGGCCTGCAGTTGATCGAGACGATGAAGGCGACCGGCGGTGAGGACGGCTACTTCCGCAAGTGGGCCGGGCAGCACGCCACCACCCTGGAGGAGCAGCAGCGGCTCGGGGTGCCGAGCGCCTGGCTGGGCGTGGTCGCCCCGACGCTGGCCACCTTCAACAGCGCCCTCATCCTCTGGATCGGCGGGATGCGCGCGATCGAGGGCGGGATCTCGGTGGGCCTGCTGGTCGCCTTCCAGGCCCTGGTCACCCGCTTCACCGCGCCGATCACCCGCCTCAACGGCGTCGCGGGCCGCATCCAGGACTTCGCGGCCGACGTGGCCCGGCTGAAGGACGTGGAGAACTTCCAGGCCGACCCGCTCTACGGCCGCCCCGGCGCCGGCGACTCCACGCGCCGTCTGCACGGCCATGTGGAGCTCCAGAACATCACCTTCGGCTACAACCCGCTCGACAAGCCGCTGCTCACCGGCTTCGACCTGACCGTCGGCCCCGGCCAGCAGGTGGCGCTGGTCGGCGGCTCCGGCAGCGGCAAGTCGACGGTCTCCCGGCTGATCTCCGGCCTCTACGCCCCCTGGGAGGGCGTGATCCGCATCGACGGACAGCGCCTGGACGACATCCCGCGCGGCGCGCTCGCCGCCTCCGTCTCCTTCGTCGACCAGGACGTCTTCCTCTTCGAGGGCTCGGTCCGCGACAACATCGCGCTGTGGGACCCCTCGATCCCGGACGACGCCGTGATCGAGGCGCTGAGCGACGCCGCCCTGTACGACGTGATCACCCGGCGTCCCGGCGGCATCCACAGCAAGGTCGAGCAGGACGGCCGCAACTTCTCCGGCGGCCAGCGTCAACGCCTGGAGATCGCACGGGCGTTGGTGCGCCGACCCAGCATCCTGGTGCTCGACGAGGTGACCAGCGCGCTGGACGCCGAGACCGAGCTGACCGTCATGGACAACCTGCGCAAGCGCGGCTGCGCCTGTGTGGTGATCGCGCACCGGCTCAGCACCGTGCGCGACAGCGACGAGATCGTCGTCCTGCAGCACGGCACGATCGTGGAGCGCGGACGGCACGAGGAACTGGTGGCGCGCGGGGGCGCGTACGCGGCGCTGGTCAAGGAACGGTGAGATGACGACCGCACACGAAGGGGACATTGTCCTCAACGCGCTCGGCGGTATGGGGACCCGGATCGACTGCACCGGTTTCAGCCGTCTCGACCTCGAAGGTCCGCAGGTGCTGTGGCTGGTCGCCACCGGCGCGGTGGACCTCTTCGCGGTCGACGCCGAACAGCAGGGCCACTGGCACCACTTGGGCCGCTTGGAGGCGGGCTCCCTGCTGCTCGGCCCGGTGGCCGGACCCCAACACACCCTCGTGGCACGGCCGCTCAGGGACTGCGTGGTGCACCGCATCAACCTGCGCGAGCTGTACCAGCCCGTCGAGACCCAGACCTGGTCCTCCGACGAGTACGGCAACCCCCAGTACGTCCCGCCGACCACGAGCCCGCTGGAGTACGCCCTCGCGCTCGGCGTCGGCCGTAGCCTCTCCATCCTCTTCCAGGCGCCGATGGCCACCGAGCGGGCGGCCGCCCCCACCGACGACGACGTGTTCTGGATGCAGGTCCCGCCGGGCAGCGTGCAGTACGGCTCGCTCTACGGCGCCGAGGCGGCCGCCGACCTGCTGATGGACGCGGCGGTGTGGCAGTCGATGGTCGACCAGCAGTACCGGCTGCTGACCACGCTGGACCGCTGGATCGAGCAGCTGGAGCGCACCCACGAGACCCGAACGGCCGCCGGTATCAAGGCCGGTGAGGCCGTGCGCGCCCAGGCCGACCGCACGCTGCTCGCGTCGATCGGCAAGTCGAAGCAGCGCACTACCTCCGCCGACGCCGACGCGAGCCACGCGGCCTGCAAGTTGGTCGCCGAGGCGGCCGGGATCCCGCTCGCCGACCCGGGGCAGAGCGGCACCGAGAGCGACCGTCTGGACCCGGTCGAGCGGATCGCGCTCGCCTCCCGGGTGCGGATCAGGTCGGTCCGTCTGGACGGGAGTTGGTGGCGGGACAACGTCGGTCCGCTGGTGGGTCATCGGGCGCTGTCGGGGGCGCCGGTCGCGCTGCTGTGGCGGCGCGGTGGGTATGTGGCGGTGCATCCGGCGACCGGGCGCGAGACGCCGATCGAGAAGGACAACGCGGAGGAGTTCGAGCCGCGCGCGGTGATGTTCTACCGTCCGCTGCCCGACCGCGCGCTCAGTCCGCTCGGCCTGCTCCGGTTCAGCATGGGCGGTACCCGCGGCGACGTGCTGAACCTGCTGCTCAGCGGTCTGGTGACGGTGGCGATCGGGGCGCTGGTGCCGATCGCGACCGGCAAGGTGCTCGGCGAGTTCGTGCCGAAGGCGCAGACGGGCCTGATCGTGCAGGTGTGTCTGGCCGTGATGGTCAGCGGTGTGGTGACCGCGGCCTTCATGCTGCTCCAGAACCTCACCATGCTCCGCCTGGAGGGCCGGATCGAGGCGACGCTCCAACCGGCTGTGTGGGACCGGCTGTTGAGGCTCCCGACGAAGTTCTTCACCGAACGCTCCACCGGCGAACTGGCCAGCCAGGCCATGGGCATCAGCTCGATCCGCCGGATGATGGCGGGCATCGGTCCGGTGGTGGCCCAGTCGGTGACCGTGGGCGCGATGAACCTGGGGCTGCTCTTCTGGTACAGCGTCCCGATGGCGATGGCGGCGATCGGCATGCTCGTCGTCATCGCGGCCGGCTTCCTCGGCCTCGGGCTGTGGCAGGTGCGCTGGCAGCGGCGGCTCGTGGTGCTGGGCAACAAGCTGAACAACCAGGCCTTCCAGACCCTGCGCGGCCTGCCCAAGCTCAGGGTCGCGGCGGCGGAGAACTACGCGTACGCGGCCTGGGCCTCGGAGTTCGCCCGCAGCCGCGAGCTCCAGCAGAAGGTCGGCCGGATCAAGAACCTGACCACGGTGCTGGGTTCGGTCTATCTGCCGGTGTGCACCCTGCTGATGTTCATGCTGCTGGCCGGTCCGGCGCGGGGCTCGATGTCGGCGGCCGCGTTCCTCACCTTCAACACGTCCGTGACGATGCTGCTGACCTCGGTCACCCAGCTCACCGGCTCCTTCGTCTCGGCCGTGGCCGCCCTCCCCCTGTTCGAGGAGATCAAGCCGGTCCTGGAGGCCCAGCCCGAGGTCCGCACCGCGAGCACCCGCCCGGGCCCGCTCACCGGCGCGCTGGAGGCCCGCAGGCTCTCCTTCCGCTACTCCGACGACGGCCCCCTGGTCCTCGACGACGTGTCCTTCGAGATCCGGCCGGGCGAGTTCGTGGCGATCGTCGGCCCGAGCGGCTGCGGCAAGTCGACCCTGCTCAGACTGCTGATCGGCTTCGACCGCCCGGTCTCCGGAAGTGTCCTCTACGACGGCCAGGACCTGGCCGCGCTCGACCAGTCCGCCGTACGCAGGCAGTGCGGGGTCGTGCTCCAGCACGCCCAGCCGTTCACCGGGTCCATCCTGGACGTCATCTGCGGCACCGAGCCGTACACGCCGGAGGAGGCGATGGCGGCGGCCGCGATGGCGGGGCTCGCGGAGGACATCCAGCGGATGCCGATGGGGCTGCACACCATCGTCTCGGGCAGCGGCGCGATCTCCGGCGGCCAGCGCCAACGCCTCATGATCGCGCAGGCGTTGATCCGGCGGCCGCGGATCCTCTTCTTCGACGAGGCGACCAGCGCCCTGGACAACGACACCCAGCGCACGGTCATCGAGTCCACCAAGGCCCTCAACGCCACCCGGATCGTGATCGCCCACCGCCTGTCGACGGTGCTGGACGCCGACCGCGTGATCGTCATGGAGAACGGCAAGGTCGCCCAGCAGGGTCCGCCCGCGCAGCTGCTCGCGGACACCGGGGGCCGGCTGCACGAGCTGGTACGGCGACAGATGGCGTGAGAGGTCAGTCCAGGCCGGGGACGGGCGCGCCGGAAGGGACACCGGCCTTCACGTACCCCTCGTAGAACTCCTTCCAGGGCGCCTGCGCCCCCGCGTGCGGCCCGGCGAAGCTCTCGCCGCGGGCCTCCGCATCGAGGGCGGCGAGGCAGACCTCCCATCCCGCGCCGTTGCGGGCGGCGGTGTCTTCGGCGCTCAGGACGTTGGTGAGCGTGAAGCGGGTGCGGTTGTCGTCCAGGCGCTCCAGGTCGAAGCAGAGTTCGTCGCCGCCCCATTCGAAGGACAGGTGACGGGGCTCGTCCACGGCGACGACCCGGCCCGTGGAGTCCGCCATGTGCGGGTCACCGCTGAAGCGGACGGTGCCGCCGGGGCGCAGTTCGATCTCGGCGCGGGACGGGAACCAGGCGGCGAGTTCGTCGGCGTCGGTCACGAAGCGCCAGACGCGGTCGATCGGATGGTCGTAGACGCGGCTGAAGCGGACGGCGGGGCGGCCGTCCTCCAGGGTCAGATAGATACCGGTGAGGTCGGCGTTCATGACGGATCAGTCCTTCGGTGCGGGTTCCTCGGTGGTGTCCGGCGCGGTCTCGTCCAGGCGTCGAGCGCGGCGATCGGGGCCGGGTCGAGGGCGTAGACACGGCGCTGCGCGTCCTGCCGGACCCGGACCAGACCGGCCTCCCGGAGCACCTTGAGGTGTTTCGAGGTGCTCGGCTGGCTCAGCCCGCACGCCTCCACGATCTCGCCAACAGATCGCGGCCGCTCCAGGAGCAGCGTGAGGCATACACAAGCCCCCCTAGCGAAACGTTGCCGTTTCGCTAGAAGTGCTCTAACCTCTACGAGTACGAAACCGTTTCGTTCGCGGGTTTCGGCATCATCCGACCCTTCCCTGGAGTGGTTGACCCATGTCTCAGAACACGCTCTCCGAGCGCGAGCGGGAGGACGCCGTAGCGGCGCAGCCCGGCGCCTCCGCCAAGCGGTGGTGGATTCTCGCGGTCGTCGCCCTCGCCCAGCTGATGGTGGTCCTGGACGCCACCATCGTGAACATCGCGCTCCCCTCGGCCCAGGCCGACCTCGGGTTCTCCGACGGCAGCCGGCAGTGGATCGTCACGGCGTACGCGCTCTCCTTCGCCTCCCTGCTGCTGCTCGGCGGCCGGATCGCGGACCTCTTCGGCCGCAAGACCGCCTTCCTCATCGGTGTCGCCGGCTTCGCCGCCGTCTCCGCGATCGGCGGCGCCGCGACCAACTTCGAGATGCTGGTCACCGCGCGCGCCCTCCAGGGTGCCTTCGGCGCGCTGCTCGCCCCCGCCGCGCTCTCCCTGCTCAACACCACGTTCACCGACGCCAAGGAGCGCGCCAAGGCGTTCAGCGTCTACGGCGCGATAGCCGGCGCCGGCGGCGCGGTGGGCCTGCTGCTCGGCGGCATCCTGACCGACGCGTTCGACTGGCGCTGGACGCTCTATGTCAACGTCGTCATCGCCCTGTTCGCCTTCGCGGGCGGCTGGCTGCTGCTGCACAACCACCGTGACGCCACGAACTCCAAGCTGGACGTGCCGGGCACCGTACTGGTCGCCTCCGGTCTGTTCGCCCTGGTCTACGGCTTCTCCAACGCCGAGACCCACGACTGGGGTTCGGCGCTCACCTGGGGCTTCCTGATCGCGGGCGTGGTGCTGCTGGCCGCGTTCACCTGGTGGCAGACCAGGTCCTCGCACCCGCTGCTGCCGCTGCGGATCCTGCTGGACCGCGACCGCGCCTCCTCGTTCGTGGCCGTGCTGATCTCCGGCGCGGGCATGTTCGGTGTGTTCCTCTTCCTCACCTACTACCTCCAGCTGAACCTCGGCTTCAGCCCGACGAAGACCGGTGTGGCGTTCCTGCCGATGGTGGCCGCGCTGATGGTCGCCGCCCAGGTCAGCACCACGGCGCTGGTCCCCCGGATCGGCCCCAAGGTGGTCATCCCGCTCGGCTTCGCGATCGCCGCGGTCGGCATGGCCTGGCTCACCGGGATCGGCGTCGGCTCCAGCTACCTGTCCGCCGTACTGCCGCAGCTGATCGTGACCGGCTTCGGCCTCGGACTGGTCATGCCCCCGGCCATGCAGCTGGCCACCGGCGGGGTCGCCGCCGAGGACGCGGGAGTCGCCTCCGCCACCGTCAACGCCATGCAGCAGGTGGGCGGTTCGATCGGTACGGCGCTGCTGAACACGCTGGCCGCGAGCGCCGCCACCGACTACCTGGCCGGCAAGGACCCGACGAACAAGCTGGTCCAGGCCCAGGCGACGATCGAGAGCTACACCACCGCCTTCTGGTGGTCGGCGGGCCTCTTCGCCGCCGGTGCGCTGATCGCCTTCCTCCTCTACCGGCGCGGGGTCCCGGAGCAGGACCCGGACGCCGCCCCCGTCGTCCACATGTGACGACCCGGGCAGGAGCCGCGTGACCCGAGGGGCCGCCGTCAGCAGGGAGACCCCGCTTCCCGCAGGGCCTGGGCCGTGGCGCGCACCACCGGCACGTCCTGGCTGCCGGTGAGCCCGTGCATGACGATCACCAGCGGCACCTTCTG
>NZ_JBEYVC010000262.1:0-10871 GCF_040643855.1 Streptomyces sp. NPDC047072
GCCGTCGCGACGGCGGCCTCCGCGGCCGCGGAACCGGTGGCCGACTCGATCGGAGCCGCGGCTGAGGTCGATGCCGGCGTCGGTGTAGAAGGTCACGGCCTTTCGCATACCGTCCGCAGGTCGCTCAGACCGACGCCTCGGCCCGTCGCCGCATCAACTCCCGCTCCCGCTCGCGCCGCGCGGTGACGTCCCGGATGACCGCGCCGCAGTAGGGGCTGCCGTCGGGGCCCGACAGCAGCACCACGCTGAACTCGATGGAGATCTTGCGGCCGTCCGCCGCCAGCGCGGGCACGTTCAGCAGATCCGCGTCCCCGTACTTGCTGGACCCGCGCTCCATGGCGGCGTCGAAGCCTTCCTGGTGCCGCTTGCGGTGCCGCTCGGGAATGATGACGTCCAGACTCCGCCCGGTCACGTCGGCTGCCGGGAACCCGAAGATGCGCTCCGCGCCCCGGTTCCAGTAGTGGATCAGTCCTTCCCTGTCGGTGATCACTATGCCGTCCGGTGCCTGGGCTGCCATGGCCAGCACCACCGCGGAATCCAGATCTTCCATGTCGCCTCCGAGCCGGGGCCGTTGGATGGCCAATAGTATACAGAATACTGTCGTCACGCGGCAGAGTGCAGCCCTCTGGGGCACGGATATGCAGGTGAAGGGCGCTCCGAAAGCTTGGTATTGTTGTCCATGTCGCCACGGGGAACACCCCCGTCAAAGCGGCAGACACCTCGTCCGGGTGGCGGAATGGCAGACGCGCTAGCTTGAGGTGCTAGTGCCCTTTATCGGGCGTGGGGGTTCAAGTCCCCCCTCGGACACCAGCTGAGACCCCACTTCATGTGGGGTCTTTTTGGTTGTCAGGATTGACGACGCTCCGGTCGACATGGCATGTTCGCGTCTACCTTCCCGCGAGACAACGTTGTCAAGGAGTCTGCCCGATGAGGCTGTTCCTCAGACGGATCATGGCCCGCGCGACCGCTGCGGGCGTCGGCCTGCTCTTACCGGGCCTGTTGTTGGGGGGTGCGCTCCCGGCGGCTGCGACTGAGGCCGCGGCCGCCGCGGCGCCGGTCTCCGACCCGGCCGCGCTGGTGAACCCCTTCATCGGCACCCAGAACTTCGGAAACACCTTCCCCGGGGCGAGCGCCCCCTTCGGCATGGTCCAGGTCAGCCCCGACACCGGCGGCCAGGGCGGATACGACTACCAGCAGAACAGGATCCACGGCTTCAGCCAGACCCACCTCTCCGGCGTCGGCTGCGGTGTCGCCGGCGAACTGCCCCTCATGCCGACCACCGGCGCGGTCGACAGCGTGGACCCCGACACCTACCGCTCCACCTACACGCACGACGACGAGGAAGCCACCCCCGGCTACTACCGGGTGGGGCTGAAGACGTACGGCATCGACGCCGAGCTGACCGCCACCGAGCGCACCGGCTGGCAGCGGTACACCTTCCCCGCCACCGGTGCGGCGAACGTGCTGTTCAACACCGGCAAGGCGAACCAGAAGGTGTTCGACTCCGAGGTGCACGTGGTCGGCGACCGTACCGTCGAAGGGCGGGTGCGCGCAGGGGAGTTCTGCGCCGGACGGGACCGGCACACCGTCTACTTCACCGCCACCTTCGACCGCCCCTTCAAGGACCACGGCACCTGGCGCGGTGCAACTCCCGCGCCCGGCACCCGAGATGCGGCGGGCGAGGGAGGCAACGGCGCCTGGGTGACCTTCGACGCCACCGCCGACCGGGACGTCGTCGTGAAGGTGGGGCTGTCGTACACCGGCCTCGACGGTGCCCGGAAGAACCTCGCGGCGGAGACCGGCGACTCCTACGACTTCGACGCCACGCGCGCGGCCCTGCGCGCCAGTTGGGAGAAGCAGCTCTCCTCGGTCAGGATCGGCGGCGGCGACCCGGACCGGCAGAAGGTGTTCTACAGCGCCCTCTACCACGCCCAGTTGCACCCGAACCTCGCCGGTGACGTAGACGGGCGCTACCTGGGCTTCGACGGCACCGCGCACACCGCGGCCGATTTCACGCCGTACCAGAACCTGTCCCTGTGGGACACCTACCGTCCGCAGAACCAGCTCCTCGAAATGCTGGAGCCGCGCGTCGCCCGGGATGTCGCGCTGTCGGTCGTCGCGATCGGCAGGGACGGCGGCTGGCTGCCCCGGTGGGCGCTGGCCAACAGCGAGACCAACATCATGACCGGCGACCCCGTGACGCCGTTCCTCGTCGAGGCGTGGTCCAAGGGCCTGCTGGCCGGGCACGAGGACGAGGCCTACGCGCTGCTGAGGAAGAACGCGACGAGCACGCCGCCCGCGGACTCCCCGTACAACGGCCGCTCCGCGGTGGAGTATTACGCCCAGCGCGGATACATCCCCTCCGGTCTGGAGCGGGGCAAGGACTGCGCGGACAAGGGCGGCGACAACGACTGCGACCACCCGGCCTCCGCCACCCTGGAGTACGCGGCGGCGGACGCGTCCCTGGCCCTGATGGCCGAAGGGCTCGGACACGGCGCCGACGCACGCAAGTTCGCGGCCCGCGGCCAGTGGTACCGCAACCTCTGGGACTCCTCGACCGGCCGGTTCCGGCCGCGCACGACCGAGGGCACGTGGCTGACGCCGTACGACCCGGTCGAGGCGGGCCACCAGTTCCACGAGGGCGGTGCCTACCAGTACCAGTGGCTCGTGCCGCAGGACCCCGCCGGGCTCGTCGAGCTGATGGGCGGCCGCAAGGCCACCGAGAAGCGGCTCGACTCCTTCTTCGTCCACGACAAGCTGCTCACCGATCCGGCGGGCACCGCGCGCGAGGACTGGATCTCCCAGCCGTACGACTACTACGGCAAGGCGACCTACAACCCGAACAACGAACCCGATCTGCTCGCGCCGTACATGTATCTGTGGGCGGGCGCGCCGGCGAAGACGGCGACCGTCGTGCGCGCCGCGATGACGCTGTTCACCAACGGGCCCGACGGCATGACCGGCAACGACGACCTCGGCACCATGTCGGCCTGGTACGTGTTCTCCTCGCTCGGCCTGTACCCGACGATGAGCGGCGGCGGCTTCCTGGCGCTGTCCAGCCCGCAGTTCGAGTCGGCGACCGTTACCATCGGCACGTACGGGAAGCGGCAGGGTGGGACGCTGAGGATCAGCGCGCCGGGGGCGAGCGAGGCCCAACGGTACGTCCAGAAGGTGTCGTTGGACGGCCGCGAGGTACGGGGCACCTCGCTGGACTGGGACAGGATCGCGCACGGCGGCACGCTGGCCCACCGGCTCGGTACGGCGCCGTCCGCCTGGGGCACCGGTGCGGGCGCCGCACCACCGTCGGTCAACCAGGCGGCTGCGGACGGCCGTCGGCACCTCGACGCGTCCCTGCGGAGCTCCGCCGACGTCGTCCCGGTCGGCGACACCGCGCAGACCGCCCACCTCACCCTGGACGTCCTCGGTCAGACCCCCGGTGAGCTGCGCGTGGCAGTGAAGGCACAGGCGCCGAACGGCTGGCGGGTGACGACAACTCCCCGCTCACCGCTGCGGATCCGGTCCCAGCGTCTGCCCGTGCAGCAGACCGTCGAGCTGGCGGTGGGCGTGCCGCCCGGCACCGCCACCGGGTCCTACCCGGTGCGGGTCACCGTGGAGGCGAAGGGAGTTGGCACCGTCACCCGGGAGGCCACCGTCGAGGTGCGCCCGGCGGCGGAGTGCGCCACGGTCGCGGACGGACAGTGCGCGGTCGACCTGAGCAGGGACCTGCAACACGACGGGACGGCGACCGTCGAGGAGTCCGGCCAGGGCGACTTCGACGGCGGCGGCTGGAGCTACGACGCCGACCTGCTGCCGCCCGCCGGTCCCGTCACCTGGGACGGAGTGACGTACGACGCCCCGGACCCGACCGGCACCGCGGCGAACTTCGTCGAGGCCCGCGGCCAGACCCTGATGCTGCCCGCCCGCGGCCAGGGCACCCTGCGCCTGGTGGCGGCCTCGCACAACGGGCCGGTGACGACCCGGCTGACCGTCCGGTACGCCGACGGCAGCAGCGCCGAGGTCCCGCTCCAGGTCGGCGACTGGGCCGGACCGGCGCCCGTGGGCAGCACCGTCGTCCTCGACATGCCCCACCGGATCAAGTCCGGCCAGGGTGTCGACTTGCCGCCGGTACGGCTGTTCGGCCAGTCCGTCGCGTTGGACGGCGCGAAGGCAGTGCGCTCGGTGGTGCTTCCGGACGACGCGCGGGTGGAGGTGTACGCGATCACCCTGTCGTAGGCCATCCCCGGCTCCCCTTCGGCCATCGGCCGGAGAGGAGCCGGGGACTGCTCCGTCAACCGCCGAGCCCCACCGAGAACACGTGCAGATTCCCGTTCTTCGGCAGGGTCACGGACGCGATCCGCTTGCCCTCCGGCACGTCGTACGGCTGGGTCGCGAAGACGTACACCGGCGCGCCCTTGCCGCCCGGTGTGTTGCGGTACTGCGTCCTCGCCACCACGGTGTTGCCGTAGACCGGCTCCGAACCCCCGCCCGGCTTGGTCCAGTCGCCGAAGGACAGGTCGGCCTGGGCCGTGGTGCCGTCGGTGAAGCTGACCGTGGCGCTCCCCTTCTGGTCGCCGTTGGTGGCCGAACCGACGAACAGGAGCCGCTCGGCGTCCTTGCTGTCGGCCGCGATGTCGAGCGTCTGGCCGTTCGCCGTGATGTTGTCCGGCCGGGTGACGGGCGGACCGGGCCAGACGAAGGACGTGCCCGAAGCCTCCACCCGCGCACCGCCCGTGAGCCCGGCGGCTGCCAGCGCTTGGCGCGAGTAGCTGTTCCCGGCGCCGTCGTAGTCGGCCTCGACGGCCTTGCCGTCGCCGGACACGCCCGTGCCCGAGTACGCGCCGGCGAGGGCCGCGGTGACCCCGCCGTCCTCGGCGACCAGCACGATCGCGGTGCGCTGCACCGAACTTTCGCCGCTCCCTCGGATGTTGAGCGGGACTTCGTAGTAGCCGGGGTCGGTGCCGGTCGCCGCCGTCACCGTCAGGTCGGCGGTGCCGGAGCCCGTGCGCGGGTCGAGGGAGACACGTCCACCCGAAACCGTCAGCCCGGCAGGGGCGTTCGCGGCGACCGTGACAGAGCGGTCGTGTCCGCCGAGCCGCTGCGCCGACACCGTGAGCCTCGCGCCGGCACCACCCGGGGCGGCGATCACCTGGTTCGGAGTCGCGTACGCCAGGAAGTCCTGTTCGCCCTCCCGGTACGACGGCGGCTCCGCCTTCGCCGAGGCCGCCCAGGACTTGTCGGGTGTGGCGGACAGGTCGAAGTCCAGTCGGGCACCCTTGGTGACCGCGGACTGTGGGAGATAAGTGCGCTGCCAGTCACGGCCGTTGAGCCGCAATCCGTGCACGTACGGCGTGTCCGCGGCGGCCTTCGGGGCACGGAGGTCCAGGTCGCGTCCGGTGCCCGGCAGGTCCAGGACCACGCGCGGGAACAGCGGGCTGTGCACCGACAGGTCGGGGGTGCCCGGGGTGGCGGGGTAGAGGCCGACCGCGGCCCAGACGTACCAGGAGGACAGGGCGCCGAGGTCGTCGTTGCCCGGTTCGCCGTCCGGGGTCGGGCTGAAGAGGGTGGTGGCGATCCGGCGTACCGTCTCCTGGGTCTTCCAGGGCTGTCCGACGTGGTTGTAGACCCATGGGACGCCGAAGTTGACCTCGTTGCCGGCCCACATGTACGGCTCGTTCGGCCCGGCGTTCAGCTCGGTGAAGAAGGTGTCGAGCCGCTGCGCCGCGATTCCGCGGCCGCCCATCGCCCGGACCAGTCCGGCGGTGTTCTGCGGCACCAGCCAGTTGTACTGCGCCGCGTTGCCCTCGTCGAAGCCGTCCTGCCCGAACCGGCCCGCCGCCGGCGGCTGGTAGCCGGGCCCGTCGGGGAACCGGCCGTCCTCGCCGCGCGGGGAGAGGTAACCGGTCGCCGGGTTCAGGACGTTCTGCCAGTTCTGGGCGCGCCGGGTGAAGGTGCGTGCGGTGTCCAAGTCGCCCGCCGCCTTGGCCAGTTGGGCGATCCCGAAGTCGTCGATCGCCCACTCCAGGGTGACCGAGGCGCCGACACGGGCGTGATCGCCGCGCACGACACTGTTGTTCGCGTAACCGCGCGCCAAGTAGTCCTCGATACCCGGCCGTTCCTGGTACGCGCCGGGCGTGCTGTCGACCGAAGTCGCGCCCTTGACCAGGTACTCGAGCGCGGTGTCCAGGTCGAAGTCACGGGCGCCGTAGGCGTACAGGTTCGCGATCAGCGCCACCGAGCTGTCGCCGGTCATCTGGGCCGTGTAGTCGTTCGCGAGCGGCCAGCGCGGCCACCACCCGCCCTGTACGGCGTCGTTGACGAGCGACTGCGCCATGTCGCTCGCCTGCTCGGGGAAGAGCATCGCCTGCAGCGGGGCGAGGCTTCGGTAGGTATCCCAGTCGGAGAAGTTGGCGTACTGGGTGCGGCCCTTCGGCAGCGTACGGATCTCGTCGTCGAAGCCGATGTAGCGGCCGTCGGCGTCGTTGAAGGTGTTCGGGTGCAGCAGCGAGCGGTAGAGGGACGTGTAGAACATCGTCCGTTCACTCCTCTCGCCGCCCGCGATCCGGATCCTGCGCAGTGCGTCGGTCCACTCGGCCCGGGTCTGCCGGCGTACGTCGTCCAGGCTCCAACCGGGTATCTCGGCGGCCATGTTGGCCCGGGCGCCGTCGACCGAGACGTACGACATGGCGACCTTGGCGCGGACCGTGCGACCCTGCGCCGCGTCGAAGGTCAGGTAGGCGCCCGCCTTGGGGGAGTCCACCGCATCGCCGCCCTCGGTGACCGAGTCGCCGTCCCAGGTGCCGTGGGCGGTGAAGGGGCGGTCGAAGGTGATCGCGTAGTACAGGGTGTACTCGTTGCCGTTGCCGCAGAAGTCGCCCGTGGTCGCGGAGCCGGTGACCTCACGGTCGCCGGTGATCCGGACCTCGGCTTTCTTGTCGCCCTTCAGGCTGCCGCCGCCCTTGACCAGCACCTGTGCCTTGCCCGCCGCCTCCGTGGGGAAGGTGAACGCGGCGAGTCCGGTGCGGGTGGTGGCGGTCAGTTCGGTGCGGGTCCGCGTGGTGTCGCCGGTGGTCACGGCGTAGTAGCCGGCCTCCGCCCGCTCGTCGGTGTGCGTGAACTTCTCGGTGCGGTCCCACGGCGCGGCCCCGAGGTCGCCGACGACCGGCAGCAGCGGCACGTCACCGAACGCGGTGCAGCCGACCGACGCGTGATCGAGGCTGAAGCCCTTGATCCGCTCGCTGTGGTACTGGTACCCGGCGTAGGAGCCCTCGGTGTCGGGGGAGAACTGCATCATGCCGAACGGGGTTGACGGACCGGGGAAGTTGTTGATCTCTCCCACCGACTCGCCGCCCCTGCCGGTGCCGATGAGCGGGTCCACGTAGGCGGCCGGATCGTCCACCAGCGTGGACAACGTTGTCGTGGTGGCCGGCGACGACGGCGAGGCGGAGGCTGACCCGCCCGGTGCCACCGCCAGCGCCGCCAACACCGCGGTGACGGCGGCGACTTGCGTGCTGAGACGTCTCATGTACGACTCCTGCGTAGTCGGCTCAAGGGTTTTGACGCAGCGTCACGGCGAACAGCTTGAGCCGTGTCTGGTCCGGGAGAGTGAGTGAGCGGACCGTCCGGTCCGGGTCGAGCGGGATCGTGCGCGCGTAGATGTCGACCGGCGGCCCGTCGCGGCCCACGCCGGCGCGGTAGCGGTACGGTGCCGCGACGGCGACGTCCTCGCCGACCTGGGGGCCGGAGGCCCAGTCGCTGAAGCGCAGGGGGAGGGGCGCGGTCGATCCGTCGGTGTAGGTGACGGTGGCGACGTCGTCCACCGCTCCGCTGCTCGCGGCCCCCAGCAGCCGCAGCTCGCGGGCGCGGAGAGCGGGCAGCGCGAGCGTCTGGCCGTGGGCGGTCACCGTGTTGGCGACGCCGTCCGCACCCGAGGGGAAGCCGAACGGCGTCCCGGCGAGGACGACCGGACCGGGCGCGGGCAGCGTCTCGGCGGCGTAGCTCCAGCCGAGCCCGTCGAAGTCGCCGTCGTCGGGACGGGCGGCGGACGCGATCGCGTCGCGGTCGTACGTGCCGTCCAGGTCCAACGCGCAGGCGTCGTCGCTCTGTTCGCAGCCCACGCGCTCGACGTCGACGGTCGCGACCGCCGAGGCCCGGCCGCCGTCACGGGTACGCACCGTGACAGTGATCCGGTGCGTCCCGGCGGCCGTTGTGACGGGCACCCGCACATCCCGGGTGAGGTCGAGCTGGGCGAAGCGCCCCTGGCTGCGTACGGCGAACGCGTGCTCCTGACGTACACCGTCGAAGATGACGGCGAAGCTGCCGCGGACCGTGCCCGGACCCTGGACCGTCACGCGCGAGGTGAGGGACACGGTGGCCGCGCGGCCCGCGATCGCGACGGTCCGCTCGGGTCCCACGCCCACGGTCAGCGAGCGCTCCGGTCGGGTCGGCGGCACCGGCCGCACCGGTCCGGGACGGCCGAGCGCGCGCAGGTCGATCGCGTCGGCCATGGCCTGGTAGCCCGCGTCGCCGGGATGCAGATGGTCCCCGCTGTCGTAGCGCGGCAGCATGCGCTGCGGGTCGGCCGGGTCGCGGACGGCGGCGTCGAAGTCGACCACCGCGTCGAAGACGCCACCGGACCGGATCCAGCTGTTGACGCCCTCGCGGGCGGCCTCCTTGTCCGCGTCGTACGGTCCGAAGCCCCCGAAGGGCGTGAGGGTGCCGCCGATCACCCGCAGGCCGGCGGCGTGGGCGCGGTCGGCGATCTCCCGCAGGCCCGCGATGATCCGGTCCGGGTCGTGCTGGCCCTGGAGGATGTCGTTGATCCCTTCCAGCACGACCACCGTACGGACCCCCGCCCGCTGGAGGACATCGCGGTCCAGCCGGGCCGTCGCGCGTTCACCGGCGCCGTCGAGCAGGACCCGGTTGCCCGCGATGCCGGCGTTGAGCACGCCGAACCGGGCGGCGGTCCCGTGGCTCGCGCTCAGGCGTGCCGCCAGGCGGTCCGGCCAGCGGCGGTCGGTGTCGGGCGTGGACTGGTCGCCGTCGGTGATGGAATCGCCCAGGGCGACGACCGCGCCCGCTGCGGAGCCGCCCGGCTGCACGTCCACCTCGGTGACGTAGTGCCACGACCGCGTCGTCGACGGCAGCCCGCCCGCGCCGAGGTCGCCGGCGTGGTCCGTGCCGTCCGTGGCGTAGAAGGACGTCGCCAGCCCGAGGTAGTGGTAGGTGACCGGGCCGGAGGGGTCGGGTGTGTAGGTGGTGACGAAGAGGTCGGCGGCCTCGGCGAGCGGAAGGTCCACGGGGTCGCTGTAGAGTTCCGCGCCCGCCGGGACCGTCACGGCGCGCTGCCCGCCGAAGGTCACGTCCCGCAGGGTGCCGGGCGCGATCACCGCGCTGCCGGGGACACGCTGCAGGCCCACCGTGGTGTGCGCGAACAACACGGGCTTCGTACCGAAGGCGTTGGACAGCTTCACCCGTACGCGCTCTCCGCCGATGCTCGTGTGGACGAGGTTGCGGATGGTGTAGCCCGCGTAACCGGCTTCGCTCACACCACCGTTGGCCGCGGCCGCCCAGGTCCCGACCCAACTGCCATTGTCTGGCGGGGGAGTTGCCGCGACGGCCGCGGCGGCGGGACAACACGCGGCCATCAGGAACAGCACGATCAGTGTCACGAACCTGCGCATGGGCAATCCCCCGAGTTCGGCTCTCCCGGCTCACGGACCCCGCGTGCCAGTCGGCCAACTCGCGCCGCGCATGGCAACGTTGTCACCATCTGACGGGCAGAAGGTAGCAGCGACGGCGCGAGCCGCCAAGGGGATGGTCCGGATCCCGCTGTCTAATGCCCCGTGGGCGTCCGGTCGTTCTCCAGCGCCGGTGCCAGCAGATGGCAGAGGGCGTCGGCCAGCAGGCGCAGCGGGTCCGCGGTGTCCGACGGCCACCCGGCGGCGATCCACATGGAGAAGAACGACTCGGTCTGCAGTACCGCCATCAGCGCCCGCTGGCGGGCCTCCCCGGGGTCGGTGTCCCGCCAGCGGTCGGGCTGTCCGAGCAGGAGACCGACGTAGTGCTCATGCGCCTTGAGGTAGCGCGCGCGGCCCTCGCTGAGGCTGCGGAACGCCCCCGGGGCCGCCGCGTTGGTGACCCGGCGGATGGGCGCCATCTCCCGCCAGCGGGTCTCCGCGTCGTCGAGCCAGCTCCGGATGCCGGCCGGCGTCCACCGCGGGAGTGCGGCCAGTTCGGCGTACGCCTCGCCCATCAGGCCGTAGACGCGGTCCACGAGCGCGTCGACGATCTCGGCCTTGCCGGGGAAGTGGGCGTAGACCGTCACCCGGGTCACCCCCGCGGCCTGCGCGATGTCCTCCATGCGCGCGTCGAGAAAGGACTTCTCGGCGAACACCGCGACGGCCGCGTCGAGCAGTCGGCGGTGGGTGAGCTCTTTCTGCTCTTCGCGCAGGTTCTTGCGGGGTGTTGGCTCCATGCACCCAGTCTCTGCTACGAGCGCCGCAGGACTTCACCATACGCCGTGTATGGTGAACCGATGTCGCCATACGCCGTGTATAGCGAAGCGCGAGCCTGCCGAGGAGCACAGTGAGCGAGCCGAGTTCTCCGCAGGCGGCCCCCGCGTCCCGCCGCCGGATCCTGAAGGTGCTCAGCGGCCTGCTGCTGGCGCTCTTCGTCTCGACCCTCAGCAGTACCGTGGTCTCCAGCGCGCTGCCGAAGATCATCGGGGCCGTGCACGGGACGCAGACCCAGTACACGTGGGTCGTCACCGCGACCCTCCTCACCACGACGGCCACGACTCCGATCTGGGGCAAACTCGCCGACCTCTTCAGCAAGAAGACGCTGCTCCAGGCCGCCATCGTCATCTTCGTGCT
>NZ_JBEYVC010000263.1:0-10810 GCF_040643855.1 Streptomyces sp. NPDC047072
GGCCGGAGTCGAGCGGCCGTTGGCGAGAAGTCGCCCCTCCCCCGCTGTCCGGATCGCCCACAGTCACCTCCTGATTCCGCTTGGTTGTCAGTGCTGTGGTGCAGACTCCGATCAGTGGCTCTTCGCCTGGGGAGGACAGCGTGTTCACGGGGATCGACGAGGTCGACTGGGCCTCGCTGCGGCATGCGTACGGCAGCGCGGAGGACGTACCCGCCCTGCTCCGGGGGCTCGCCTCCCCGGACCCGGCCGAGCGGGAGCGGGCGCTCGACGGGATGTACGGCGCCGTGCACCACCAGGGAGACGTGTACGACTCGACCCTGGCCTGCGTTCCGTTTCTGCTCGCGCTCGCGGCGAGCGGGGAGGTGGCGGACCGGGACGGCGTCGTCGAACTGCTCGTCAGCATCGGGACGGAGTGCGAGGGCAGAGAGGCCAGAGAGGCCAGCCCGGATCATGACTTGCTCTACGCGCGTGCCGGGGACGCCGTGCGCGCGGGAGCCGAAGTGTTCGTCGGGCTCGCGGGGGACGCCGACCCCTCCGTGCGCCGGGCGGCATCCGCGGCACTCGTGCGCTTCCTGGACCAACCGGCACGGGTCCTCGGTGTGTTGCGGGAGCGGTGCGCTCTGGAGCGGGACGACCGGGTGCTGCTCGCGCTCACCGAGGCCCTGGGCCTGTTCGTACGGCGCTGTCCCGAGCACGCGGCCGAGGCGCTGGCCCTCCTCACCGCCCGCAGCAGTCCGTCGCACGACCCGGAGACGCGGCTCGCCGCCCTCGCCCAGCTGGCCCTCTGCGCTCCTGACCGGGTCCCGGCCGACCTGGTGCCGGTGGCCGTCGGGCTGTTGAGGGAGCGTTCGGCGCGGCGCCCGGTCCCGCACGACGGCTTCGGCTGCCCCGGCTCCGACACGCTCGTGGGACGGCTGGGGCGGCTCAGGCCCTCCGACGAGGAGGGCTCACAGCTGTTGCGGACCCTGCACACCGCGCTCGACGACCGGATCGAGGAGCGGTCGGCCCTGCTCCAGGGGCAGTTGACCAGCCCGGACGCGACCGACCGGTGCAACGCCGTGTGGATGTCCGCGGGGCTGTTCCGCGAGTGGCGCGGGGACCACGCCAGGCCGATCGCCCTGATCGGGTCCCAACTCGGCGCCGAGGAAGGGCGGTTGCGGGACGCCGCCGTGGCCGTCCTGGAGGACCTCTTCGCCCTGGCCGCTCCCGCCACCGACGACCTGGCCGCGCTGGTCACCTCCCGGCCGGACCTGTGGGTACGGCAGTGGAAACGCTCGGCGCCGACGCTGGGCGGTCCGCTCAAGGCCCTGGCCAGATGCGGGGATTCGCGGGCGGTGCCGGTGCTGGCGCAGGTGCTGGACGGGCCGGTCGTCCCCGACGACCTGGGGTATGCCGTCGGCCACCTGGGCCCCGCCGCGTCCCCGCTCGCACCGGCGCTGCGGGACCGTCTGAGCCGGGTCCCTCTCGACTCCCCCGGGGTCTTCGAGACTGCCGTACCGCTGCTGTCGGCGCTCACCGCGCTGGGGGACGCGGAGGCCGTGCCGGTGGTGGTGCGGCTGCTGGGCGGGATGCCGGACGGTCTGCGGCTGCGGGACGCGGTGCGGGAGGCCGCCTGCCGTCTCCTCGACGGGGTCGGCGGCGGCGCGGGCGGCGAGGCGATACCGGTCCTGCGCGACCTGCTGGAGACGGAGTGCGCGGCCGTCGCGGCGGGTGCGCTGTGGTCGGTGCAGGGGGACGCGGCAGCCGTACTGCCCGTGCTGGTGGGCGAGTTGGCGGACGGCCGCACCGGGCGCCGGGCGGCCGCCGGGGTTTTGACCCGGCTCGGTGCGGAGGCGGCCGGTCCGGCGCTGCCGGGGCTGCGGCGGATGCTTCGGGCCACGGAGCTGTGGGAGCGGACGGCCGCCGCGTGCGCGCTGTGGCGGCTCACCGGCGAGGCCGACCTCGCCGGGCCGGTCCTGCGAGCGGCCTGGGCGGAGAACCCGTACGCCCGTCGCACGATCGCCGTGTGCCTCGCCGAGCTGGGCTCCGCGGGAGCGCCACTGCACGACCTGGTGCACGCGGAGGTGAGCGGTCGACGGCGGCATCTGTTCTCGCCGTCCGGTGGCCATGGCAGCCATGACGTGCCGGACGACGAGAGGCTGTTGAGGATGTGCCGGGAGGTGTTGGCCGGAGGTTAGAGACAAAAGGCGAGGGACGGTGACCGTTCGGGAACTCCGCCGTCCGCCGCGCTCGTCATCGCCCGTCGGCCCGGCGGCCGCCCCACAGCGGGCCGAAGTGGGCCCAGTCGGTGTCCCAGCGGTCCAGGCGGCGGCGCTCCATGCGGGCACGCAGGACGCGGGAGCCCACGAAGGGGACGGCCGCGGCGCTGACGCCCACCAGGATGCCGATCATCGTGCCCCGCACCTGGGCCTGGCCCTCGGTGGCGGGCTGGGTCATCAGACGGCCCTGCGCGTCGGTCCAGATGGTGACCGGCGTGCCCTCGGTGCTGCCCGGATCGACCCGGACCTGGCCGGTGCGGTGCGAGCCGTCGCCCGCAGTCCAGCCGACATTGCCCCACACACGCTCGCCACTGGACGTGGCCGGGTCGGCCGTGCCCGGTGCCTGCTCGCTGAGGTGGGCGACCACGGGCCGCCACTCGACCCGCTCCAGGGCCATCTGGTGCTCGACCGAACGGCTCACCGCAAGGCCGGCGCAGACTCCGGCGAGCAGGGTGAGCAGCCAGGCACCGAGCACGACCCATGCCTCGACGGCGTCGGCCCGGCGTCTGAGCGGATTCCGCCGCCACCGCCACAGCCAGACCTTGGGACCACGGAACGCCATCGAAGGCTTCCTCCTCACGAGCGACGGGCGCACGAACCTGCCGTGCCGCACTCCCATACGGGAGCGGCCCCCTCGATGCTCACGGCAGCTTCTCTCCGTCTCGACGGTCTCATCACTTCCCCGCTCGCGCGCGCATCTTCCGAAAAGGTGCGCGGGCTTTGCCGCAGCCGGTTACCATCCCGGCCCTGACCTGCGACGAAGCCCTTTCCGGAGGTGACTGTCAGTGCCGGGGTGCAGACTGGCCGATGTCTGGGACGACGAGGTCACGGAGGTGGATCGGCATGACTGAGGTGTTGCTCACTGTGGGCACGCGCAAGGGGCTGTTCATCGGGCGCAGGCGCGGTGGCACCTGGGAGTTCGACGAGAGCCCGTACTTCAACGCGCAGGCGGTGTACTCGGTCGCGATCGACACCCGCGGCGAGCGTCCACGCCTGCTGGCCGGCGGCGACAGCGCGCACTGGGGACCGTCGGTGTTCCACTCCGACGACCTGGGCCGCACCTGGACCGAGCCCGCCCAGCCGGCCGTGAAGTTCCCGAAGGACACGGAGGCCTCGCTGGAGCGGGTCTGGCAGCTGCACCCGGCGGCCGCGGAGCCGGACGTGGTGTACGCGGGCACGGAACCGGCGGCGCTGTACCGCTCGGAGGACCGCGGCGAGAGCTTCTCCCTGGTCCGTCCGCTGTGGGAGCACCCCACCCGGTCGAAGTGGGTGCCGGGCGGCGGCGGTGAGGGGCTGCACACCGTCCTCACCGACAAGCGGGACCCGCGCGCGGTGACGGTGGCCGTCTCGACGGCGGGCGTGTTCCGTACCCGGGACGGCGGGGAGAGCTGGGAGCCCGCCAACTCCGGTGTCTCCGCGGTGTTCCTGCCGGATCCGGACCCGGAGTTCGGCCAGTGCGTGCACAAGGTGGCCCGGGACGCGGCCAACCCGGACCGGCTCTATCTCCAGAACCACTGGGGCGTCTACCGGAGCGACGACGCCGGGACGCACTGGACGGACATCGGCGAGGGCCTGCCCTCCACCTTCGGCTTCGCGGCGGCCACGCATCCGCGCCGGGGCGACACGGCGTACGTCTTCCCGATCAACGCGGACGCGGACCGGGTCCCGGCCGACCATCGCTGCCGGGTCTTCCGGACGGCGGACGCGGGCAAGAGCTGGGAGCCGCTGACGGCGGGCCTGCCGCAGGAGGACCACTACGGCACGGTGCTGCGGGACGCGATGTGTACCGACGACGCGGACCCGGCGGGCGTGTACTTCGGCAACCGCAACGGCGAGGTGTACGCCTCGGCCGACGACGGCGACAGCTGGCGGCAGTTGGCCTCGCATCTGCCCGACGTGCTGTGTGTCCGGGCGGCGGTGGTCGCGTGAGCCCCAGGGCGTTCCCGGCGGCGTTACGGACGGGCCTTGGCCACCGGTTGATCTCCGCCTCCTGTACGGCAGTAGGGTGACGCCGTGGCACCACGACCCTTGCATGAAATCGTCGAAGCGGGCTGGGCGAAGGCCCTCGAACCGGTGGCCGGGCGGATCTCCCAGATGGGCGACTTCCTGCGCGCGGAGATCGCCGCGGGACGCACGTATCTTCCGGCCGGCCCGAATGTCCTACGGGCCTTCCAGCAGCCCTTCGACGAGGTGCGGGTGCTGATCGTCGGTCAGGATCCCTACCCCACACCGGGACACGCGGTGGGGCTGTCCTTCTCGGTCGCGCCCGACGTACGGCCGCTGCCGGGCAGCCTGATCAACATCTACCGCGAGCTCCACACCGACCTGGGGTTGCCGCAGCCGTCCAACGGCGATCTGACGCCGTGGAGTCAGCAGGGTGTGCTGCTGCTCAACAGGGCGCTGACGACCGCTCCGCGCAAGCCGGCGGCGCATCGCGGCAAGGGCTGGGAGGAGGTCACCGAGCAGGCGATACGCGCGCTGGCCTCGCGCGGCAAGCCGCTCGTGTCGATCCTGTGGGGCCGCGACGCCCGCAACCTCCGTCCGCTCCTCGGCGACCTGCCGTCGGTGGAGTCCGCGCACCCGTCCCCGATGTCGGCCGACCGCGGCTTCTTCGGCTCCCGCCCGTTCAGCCGCGCCAACGACCTCCTCGTCAGGCAGGGCGGACAGCCGGTGGACTGGCGCCTGCCGTGAGCCCGGGGGGCGAGGACAGAGGGACCGAGGGTTTCCTCGCCGTCGACTCCGGTGGGTCCGGGCTCCGGGTGGTGGTCGGTGCTCCCGGCCTCGGTACCACGGCTCCACGCGAGTCGCGGGAGCCCGTGCGCACCGGGCCGCGGGGGATCGATCCCGCGCATCTCCTGGAGCAACTCGCGCCCATGGCCCGGGCGTTGATCGTCGAGGCCGGTGTCGGCGGGCTGGGGACGGTCGTCGTCGGGGCGGCCGGGCTCGCGACGCTCGGGGACGCGCTGCGGGAGGAGCTTCCCGGGGCTCTGGCGCGGGAGTTCGGGGTGCGGACGGTCGCGCTGGTCGCGGACGCGGTGACCGCCTATGTCGGGGCGCTCGGATCGCGGCCGGGTGCGGTCGTGGCCGCCGGGACCGGGCTCATCGCGGTCGGGACGGACCTGAAGTGCTGGCGCCGGGCGGACGGTTGGGGGCATCTGCTGGGTGACTGCGGGGGCGGGGCCTGGATCGGCCGGGCCGGTCTGGAGGCCGCGCTGCGGGCCCACGACGGGCGGCCCGGCGGGTCCAAGGCGCTGCTGGCGCGGGCCGAGGAGGTCTTCGGACCGGTGCGGGAGCTGCCCGGCAAGCTGTATCCGCGGACCGACCGGCCCGCCGTCCTGGCCTCCTTCGCGCCCGAGGTGGCCGCCTGCGCGGACGGCGACCCGGTCGCCGCCGGCATCCTGCGCGAGGCGGCCCGGAACATGGCCGAGTCGGCCGCCGCGGTCTGTCCGACGGCCGGTGAACCGCAGGTCGCCCTCACCGGTGGCCTGTTCCGGACGGGTGCCGCGCTCCTCGTACCGCTGGAGGAGGAGTTGAGGCGGCTGTTGCCGCACGCGAGACAGGTCGCGCCGGCGGGCGGGCCGTTGGAGGGATCGGTGCAGATCGCCACAGATCTGGCGAGAAACGCACTCACCCTGCCGGGGGATGCACCGATGTTGACCGTCGCCACCCCAAAGAGGGGCTGAACCGGACGTAACTCATCAGACAAAACCGGACGGATACCGCTCACCTGCACCCTCCCCGAACAGGGGAGCCCAGGAAACCAGTAACATGCGGCGCCATGAGCTCCCCCACTGGGCCCGCGTCCGGCCTGCCAGTACGAATGCCGCGCCCCCGCCAGCCCGGGCGGCACCGCCGACCCGAGCCCCTGGCGGCTCCCGAGGGCGCGCCCGCGCTCGTCCTCGCGGTTCCGGGCACGCCCGGCACCGCCACGCGCAGTCTCGCCGAGGAGGTCGTGAGCATCGCCCGCTCCGAGCTTCCCGGCCTCGACGCCCGGATCGGGTACCTCGACGGGGACGACGCGGAGTTCCCCACGCTCCAGGGCGTTCTGACGCACGCCGCCGAGGAGCGCACCGCGCGCTATGCGCAGGCCAAGGCGGCCGGCATGGACGTCAAGGAGCCCGAGGGCCCCGTCGCCGTCGTCGTGCCGCTGCTCGCGGGCCCGGACAGCGCGCTGCTGCGCGAGATCCGCCAGGCCGTGATGGACAGCCGTATCGCGGCCGACCTGACCGATGTGCTCGGCCCGCACCCGCTGCTCGCCGAGGCGCTGCACGTGCGCCTGTCGGAGGCCGGACTGGCCCGTGCCGACCGTGCGCGGCTGTTCACCGTGGCGACGGCCGCGGACGGCATCGTGCTGGCCGCCGTGGGCGGCGAGGAGGCCGTGCAGGCGGCCGGGATCACCGGCATGCTGCTGGCCGCGCGGCTCGCGGTGCCGGTGATGGCGGCGGCGCTCGACCAGGAGGGCGCGATCGCCTCCGTCGCCGAGCAGCTGCGGGGCTCCGGTTCGCAGCAGCTGGCGCTGGCGCCGTACCTGATAGGGCCGGAGATCGACCCGGCTGTGATCGCGGAGGCCGCGAAGGAGGCGGGCTGCTCGGCGGCCGAGCCGCTCGGTCCCTACCCGGCGATCGGCAAGCTCGCCCTCGCCAAGTACACGACCGCGCTGGGCATCGCCCCGCAGCAGCCGCAGGGCGCGCCGGTTCGCTGAGCCGCCGCGCAGGAAACAACCGTACGGACGCCGAAGGGCCCGCTCCTCACCGGGGAGCGGGCCCTCGTCGTTCCGGGCGGGGAGGGTCGGCGTCAGCCGAGGACCACGCAGGACACGGCCGGTACCTCGATCGACCCCGCGTGGCGCGGCAGGCCCGTGGCGGGGTCGACGGCGAACCAGCTGACGTCGCCGGAGCGCTCGTTCGCGACGTACAGGAGGCCGCCGGACTCGGCGAGGGCGCGCGGCCAGCGGCCGCCGCAGGGGACCGTGCCGATCAGGCGGAGTCCGTCGCCCTCGACGGCGAAGGTGGACAGGACGTCCTCGCCGCGGGTGGCGGTCCACAGGAAGCGGCCGTCGGGGGACGCCACGACGCCCGAGGGGTAGGCGTCGCCCTCCGGGGCGCCCGGGAGCACCTGGGCCTCGCTGAGGGGCTTCAGGACGCCTTCCTCGGCGTCCCAGTGGCACACGGTGACGGTCGGGGCGAGTTCGCTGAGGACGTAGGCGTGCCGGCCGTCGGGGTGGAAGGCCAGGTGGCGGGGGCCGGAGCCGGGGCGCAGGGCGATCTCGCGGTGCACGGCGAGGCGGCCGTCGGTCAGCGCGCAGACGCGCACGGAGTCGGTGCCGAGGTCGACGCTGACGGTCCAGCGTCCGCTCGGGTCGGGCTGCACCTGGTGGGCGTGCGGGCCCTGCTGGCGGGGCGCGTAGGGGCCGGAGCCGGTGTGCCGGAGCACGTCGGAGGGGGTCTCGGCGAGGGTGCCGTCGGGGCGGACCGGCACAGTGGTGACGCTGCCGGAGCCGTAGTTGGCCGTCAGGACGTGTCCGGCGTGGACGGCGAGGTGGGTGGGGCTGTCGCCGTCGACGGGCACCGGCGGTCCGGCCGACTCGGGCTTGTCGCCGGTCACGCGGTACGCGGCGACCGCGCCCTCGGTCGTCTCACTGACCGCGTACAGCATCTCGCCGTCGGGTGACAGGGCCAGGTACGACGGGTCCGGTACGCCGTCCAGGGTGCTCAGCGCTGTCAGGGCACCGCCGTCTGCGGCCACCGCCGCGGTCACGATGCCGGGACCTCCCGCCGCCGTGAACGACCCGATGAACGCCCGTCGCTGCCGCCCGCCGCCGTCTGCCACCGTGGTCCCCTCTCGGTCCTGTGCGTTGCGGGCGACGGTAGCAGTCGATCACCACCGGTCTAGACCAACTGCGGGGAAATTCTCGGAGCGTTCACGGATGGGGGACGGTGCTTCAGGCCCCCACCAGGCGCGAGCCGGACGGCGTGCGCAGCGGCGCCGAGAGTTCCGCGAGCGCCCTTTCCAGGCCGTGCAGATGGGCGAGTGCGGGTTCTTCGGCGGCCGGGCGGTCCGCCGGTGGAAGGTCCCTGCCGTCCGTGAGGGCCTCCACGGCGGCCTCCACGCGTCGGCAGGCGGCGACCAGGCGGGCATCGTGCGAGGCCACCGGGTCCGCGGCGACGGCGACCAAGCCGCGGGTCTCCCGGGCGCAGTCGTCGAGGAGGGCCAGGACCCGGCGGGCGCGGCGCTTGCGGCCGAGCATCGGGTTGAGGGGGTGGACCAGCGGGGCCACGGCGAGGCGGACGCGGCCGAGCAGTTGCTCCAGTTCGGCCACGCGGCGAGCCGGGTCGCCCTCCGCGGCTCCCGCCAGCCGTGCCGCCGCCTCCGCCGTGCACGCGTGGACGCAGCGCAGGGCGCGTTGGATCCAGGCGTCGGTGACGGTGTGGGTGGTGATCGGGAGGACGAAGAGGACGGCCAGGACCGCGCCCACCGCGCCGACCCCCGTCTCCGCGAGGCGCAGGGCCAGCAGGCCGGGCTCCAGGACGCCGAGAAGACCGTAGAGGAGCTCGGCGAGGAGGGTGACCCAGAGCATCATCAATGCTTTGGTGCAGCGGTTCTCGCAGGTCAGGAGGCTGCCGACCGAGAGGGGGTCAGCAAAGAGTCAGCAAAGAGTCAGCATCAGCAGGTTGTGCGCCGATGGCAGGAGTCGTCGCCCCTGCGATCGCGATTGAAGGCCGGCGTCCCATCCGTGACGTAGCGAAGCCATGGCGCATCTCGACGACCCCGTCCCCCTGCTGACGGCTCGCCTCGCTGCGGTGGCACACCCTCCGACAACCAGACCTGGGCTTTAAGCATCCTCGCCTGAGCCGACAGCTCGCATGGGCAGCATTCCGACTCGCAACAGGTCTGCGTGCAGGCGACCGGTCACGCATAGCACGCGATCCCCGGTTACGGAAATCGGGGATTCTCCGGACCATGACCACTGCCCGCGCACCAACCCGATCCAGCTCAGATCCTCCCCTTAAAACCAAATTGACCCAAACCCTGGAGAAATCAAGAATTGGCCACCAAGACCCTCACCCGCGGTATGGGCACCTTCTTCAAGGAATGCGAGCATCCCCCGAGCCGCTGGTCCAAGTGCCCTCACCCATACAAGATCAGGTACCGGGATGCCATAGGTCGACAGCGCGAAGAGGCCGGCTACGCCACTCAGGACAAGGCCAAGGATCGACTCAACGAGATCTACCAGGCAAAGAAGGGGGCACTCAAGACTGGGAACACAGAAGCCCAGGAAATAGCCGATATGCGGTTCGAGGACTACGCAGCTCGCTACATCTCGAATCGAAAGCGTGGCCTGGAGTCCAACACCATCGAGCACTACGAGCTTGGACTCAAGGCCCATATCAACCCGCATGTTGGGAGTCGCCGGGTCGGCACATTCACACCCGGAGTGATCGAGGACTGGCTCAACGGAATGGAGCTGAACAAGGTTGGCTTGGCCAGCCAGAAGAACGCATTCCTTGTCCTGAAACTCGTTATCGACGCGGCACGACATCGCGGGGCAATCGCGCTGGACCCTTTCCTTGACATCGCCCGTCCGAACTACGTGCCAAATGAGGTGATCATTCCGACCTTCGAAGAGCTCAATGCCATTCGCGACGCAGCCGATGGCGACGATCTCCGTCTTGTCATTGAGCTCATGTCCGGATGCGGCCATCGCAACGGGGAGGCTTATGCCGCAAACATCAAGTCGATTGTGGCTGATGATGTCTATCGGATCAACGAGCAGATCCACAGCAATAAGGTACAGCCCGCACCACTGAAGCACCGCAAACGCGGAGAATTCCGCGAAGTACCGCTTCCAAGAAAGACGCACGACTTCTTCTCGTATTTCACCGATACGTACGGTACCGACGAGAACGGATATCTTCTGGTCAAGGGAAATGGCTCGGGCAACCAGCACATGCAGCATTACTTCTACGGAAAACAGACCCTGCGGTGGCGATGGGACAGATGTCTCGAACGGGCGGACGTAGAGGTCAAGTACACGATGTACTCCCTCCGCCACTACTTCGCGTCGAACTGCCTTACCCACGGCATTCCCATCACTGATGTCGCCGAGTGGATGGGACACAAATCGATCGAGGTCACCTACCGGATCTACCGGCACCTGGTGCCGGGCTCCATCACGAGAGCTGCCAAGATCCTCAACGAGCGGCTATGAGCCGTCGGGCAGAGAGCGCCGGCCGTAGGTCGACACTCTCCCCCCATTCAGGAACGGACAAGTGGAGGGCGCTGAGACGACCCAAGCGGCATGGCCAGCTCCAATAGAGCCTTCTCCAACCCGCGCAGATGTACGAGGGCCGACTCCGTCGCATCCTGCTGAGGCATCTCGCCGGCAACGGACGCCACTCGCCTGCGCCCCTGGTCCCTGGCAGTGAGCGCTTCCACCGCCGCCTCGACGCGCCAGCAGATGGTGTCCCGCCGAGTGGTGTAGTCACTGACCGAGCTGATTCGGTCCCTGCGGTGGGAAAAGCTGGTGGTCGTCCTCGGCCGGTTTGGCGGTG
>NZ_JBEYVC010000264.1:0-10641 GCF_040643855.1 Streptomyces sp. NPDC047072
ACAGCGCAGATTGCAGCGGTCGGTCAGCGAGACCCTCAGGTCGGTGGCCTGCCGGCCGTACGTGTCGATGAGCACGCGGGCCCCCTCCCTCGTCGGAAATCCGCACTGTCGACGTTTGGTGATCCGGCCTTTCCTCAACAACGGTCGAGGCCTTCTGAGCCTGGGTTGAAGTTCAGAGTATCTGAGGGGTGTAGCTGCCACCGCATATCAAAGGGGGGAGAAAATTCTCCCTGGATAGCTCCCCTACTGTGATGGAGATCTCCCCTTGCGGGGAGCGACAGAAGGGGCCTCCGTCATTTCTTTACTTCGGGGCAATTCCTCATCATCGATCCACCGAGGGAATTCTGCGGGTTCGCCGAGGTCTGGCAGCGATCACGGGAGCAGTCATCGTCGGTCATGCGGTGCTGGAGTAGCTCAAATCCTGTGCCGTGAGGGAGTCGGGAACCAGCCGCAACCACATGGCTCCCCTTTCACTGGGGCTGTCGTGCAGGTAGTGGACGAACCGCTCGTCCCAGCGGGACTCGTCCGCACCCAGGTAGCGAACGAGCTTGCGCCGACCTCGCGGTACGTCGAAGGGAACGAGTTCGGCATCACCACGAGCAATCACCTGTTGGACAAGGCCTGTTGCGATGTCGCAGACATCGACCACGAGCGCGACCCTGGGGTTTGACCTGACGTGGCCGAAGAGCCTGGCCCACGGTCCCGTCAGGACCCAAAAGGCTCCGTCCTCCCACAGGAACCACACGGGGCGCACGGTCGGTCCGTGGGTCGCGATGCGCGCGGTGAGCGGCTGACTGAGGAAGGAATCCACATCGAACGCAGGAGAGGTCACCCGTTCATTTTCTTCTCGCCGGGATCCGTTGGAATCCGACCTTCGACCTAGGGCTCCTGGTCCTGGTCCAACATGGTGCCACGCGCCTGTCGGCAAACGAGGCAAGCGGAGTTCACGGGAGCAGGATCGTCTTCCGTAGAGGGTCGAAACTCGGCTCGCACGTGGAGTTGCCGATTGATCTTCTTTATGCCACGGCGAGGCCGCGCGAATCGGTCTGTCCGGGCAAATCCGCCGCGAGGGCTTCGCCCTCGGCGAGCGAACTCGGGCGGACGCCGGGTGAGCGACCCGGTGACCCTACGAGTGCTCGGTGTTAGCCCAGGGCATCCCCGGAGTGCAGAGAGGTCGGCCCTCGCCCGCACGGGCGCCGCTCCCGAGATTCCAGCCAACCACTCCAGCGATCAGCTCGCCCTCTGCGCAGCGGACCACAGCGCCGACCCTCACGCCCGCCTGGCGCACCCCAGGAGTCGGCCACTCCATCAACCGGGTTCCACGAGTCCAGGCAGGACAGCCGGCTCGCGTTGCCGGGCTGCGCCTGACCCGACAACCCGGCCAAGACCTCATGACCTGGGCAGCCTGGGCATTTTCAGAGAAGATCGACGCTAGCCGTTGACATTCTCACAATGCGGGATATCTTCAATCGTCAGTGTGGTCGGCACCTCGAAGCCAGCACGGGACATGCGAGTGCATCGGGCAGAGCCGAGCCGACAGACGAGCCGATCAAGGCGGCGCCACCTCAAGGTGCGACCGCGCCACTTCTCAGGACCCCTGAGACACAGCCCCACAGCTCACCCATCAATGGAGATGTCCATGGCGAACACCAGTCCCCCGGCCGAGAGGAGCAGGCCCGGCGCCCGCGCCATATCGGCGGCGAACGACAGCCGACGAGTGCGGTCGGGCGGTCGGGCCAAGAGGCAGGCGCTCGCGTCAGCCGGTTGGGCCGCCCTGCCACCTGCGACCTTCGTCGCCATCATCTTGCTGTGGGCGGCGGCCGTCGAAGTCTTCGCCATTCCTTCCTACCTGCTGCCCAGCCCTCTGGCCGTTCTCAACCGAATGATCGCGGAGCGGGACAATCTTCTGGCCCAGGCGCTGCCCACGCTGAAGGCACTGGGGATCGGGCTGCTGCTGTGTCTCGCGATCGGCATTCCGGTCGGACTCCTGATCGCCCTTTCGAAGGTTGCCAAGCAGACGGTCTACCCCGTGGTGATGCTGACCCAGCTCGTCCCCAAGATCGCCATCGCTCCTCTTCTCGTGGTGTGGCTGGGCTTCAGCGTGCAGACCAAGGTGACCTTGGTCGTGCTCATCGCGTTCTTTCCGCTTCTCATGTCGAGCATCGCCGCATTCGTCAGCCTTGACGACAGGCTCCTCTACTTGACGCGCTCGATGGGGGCCTCCAGGTTCCAGACTTTCTGGAACCTCAGGTTGCCGGCGGCCCTGCCCATCATTTTCTCGGGCATCAAGACGTGCGCGACCATCGCGATCACGGGCGCTCTCGTCGCGGAGTTCCTCGGCTCGAACGAGGGTCTTGGTTATGCCTTGCTGAGGGCGAGTTCCCAGCTGGACACCGAGTACATCTTCGCCATTCTGGTGGTTCTCACCATCATCGGCATCGCGATCAACTATCTGATTGAGGCGCTCGAATGGTGGCTCACTCCTTGGGAGCGCCGCCAGAAGCGCGGCAAGAAGTAGAAATCACGGCGATGTCCGAACGTCTGGGTTTCGCGAGGGCCCAGCGCATCAACCGAAGCAGCACCGAAATGGTGAGAGGCAGAATCATGAAGACGAAGAGAGTCCTGGCATCGGCAGCCGTCCTGTCGGCCCTTGCGCTCCTCAGCGGCTGCGGGTCGTCGGCGACGCAAGCAGCAAGCGGCGGATCGTCCGTCGCCTTCCAACTGCACTGGGCCTGGTCGCCGTCGACCGCAGGCTTCGCCGTCGCCGAGGAGGAGGACCTGTACCAGAAGGACGGGTTGAACATATCCCTCACGCCGGGCAAGGGTTCCGGCACCACGGTTCAGCTCGTCTCCACCGGTAAGGCGGACATGGGTATCGCGGACTCCGTGGCGATCACTCAGGCAGTCCAGAAGGGTGCCCCGCTGCTCGTCGTGGCCACCATCAACCAGGCGACGAACACCGCGATGCAGGTGCTCAACTCCTCGGGGATCAAGAAGATCCAGGACCTCAAGGGCAAGTCCGTGGCTGTCCCCGCAGAGGGCGCCTACTCCTTCCTCCTTCCGATCTTCCTTCAGTCGGGAGGGCTGACCGAGGACGACATCAAGATCGTCACCATGCCCTTCGAATCCATGGCCCCCTCGCTGATCGCCGGCAGGGTCGACGCGATTGTCGGCGGCCAGGACTCGCACGTCGCCCTGGCGTCCCAGGGAGCGCGCTTCACGGACTTCGCCTTCGGCGACCACGGCGTCAACTCGGTTGCGCACTCGATCTTCACGACGAAGAGCTACGCCGAGAAGAACCCCTCGATCGTGAAGAAGGTCGTCGCGGACAGCCTCCAGGGATGGAGTGAGGCCCGGTCCGATCCGGACAAGGCGCTCGCCGACATCAAGAAGTTGGAGCCGAACACGGTCGAGGACAACGCGCGCACGGAGTTGTCGGTCCTTCTTCCCCTGCTTTGTGCAGGCGACGCCCAGTACATCGGGCTTGCCGAGGCGGCTCGTTGGAAGAGCACCATGACGCTTCTCGAGCGCGCCAAGCTCGTTTCGAACGCTCCTGACCCGACCAAGTTCGTTTCCTACGACTACCTGCCGCCTCGAAGCGCGTTGACTTCTTGCCGCTAGGGGTCGTTGCAGGGTGGAAAAGGCCGTACAGGAAGAGTTGGGATCATGACTGATACACCGGAAGTGACAGCGACAACCGGCAAGTCCATATCCATCAGGAACGTCACGAAGATCTACGGCGAGGGTTCGGCCAATGAGTTCGAGGCGCTGAAGCCGGTCTCCATGGAGATCGAGCCCGGAGAGTTCGTCTCCATCGTGGGGCCCTCCGGCTGTGGCAAGAGCACTCTCATGCTGATGGTCGGTGGATTGCTGTCCAGGTCCTCGGGCGACATCGAAATCGGCGGTCGCAGTGTGACGAAGGCGTTCACCGACATCGGCATCGCGTTCCAGGACCATCTGCTGTTGGACTTCCGGACCGCGTTGGACAATGTGCTGCTCCAGGCCGACATCCGTCGCCTCGACAAGGGGGTGCTGCGCAGCCGGGCCCTCGACATGTTCAAGCAGCTTCACCTCGAGTCGGCGGTGGACAAGTATCCACGGCAGATGTCCGGCGGGATGCGGCAGCGCGTGTCGCTGGTGCGCACGATCGTGCATGAACCGCCGGTTCTGATGCTGGACGAGCCGTTCGGCGCGCTCGACGCCCTCACGCGCCTGCAGGTGAGGACGGACCTGGAAGCGCTCTGGCTGCGGACCAGGCCCACCGTTCTCTTCATCACGCACAGTGTCGAAGAGGCGGTGGGGCTGTCCGACCGGATCTTCGTGATGAGCCCGAACCCCGGTCGGATCATCGAGGAGATCTCGGTGGACCTGCCGAGGCCGCGGCCGATCTCCCTGGCGGGATCCCGCGAGTTCGCGGAGTACGCGGACCACATCTATGCCCTGTTCGAGGAAATGGGAGTGCTCCACGGGATGGCGCCCACCGTTCATGGCGGTACTGCCTGATCCGATTCCGGACGCGACGGCTACAGCGGGTCGGCGGTGGTTCACGACTCGAGATGCGATCAGTCGGCGCGAGGGCTGCCGTCACAGCAGCCCCGCCCGCTGCCGTACGCCGGCCGGCACTCCACGTCTTCACCCGGCACCCGAGCGTGGGATCAGTCCGCGACCACCAGGCAAGCAACGCGACCAGTAGGGCCAGTAAGGAGAGTCAGTCAGTGCAGCGGTATCAGATGTACATCGACGGGCAGTGGGGCGATTCCGCAGGGGGTGAAGAACTCGACAGTACGGACCCGTACACCGGCGAGACGTGGGCCGTCATCCCGGCCGGCACGGCCGCGGACGCAGACCGTGCCGTCGACGCGGCCCGGCGGGCGATGACCACCGGCCCGTGGGCGACGCTGTCGGCTTCGCAACGTGGCGGGTACCTGCGCCGTGTCGCTGACCTGATCAAGGCGAACGCGGAGCGGCTCGTCGACATCGAAGTCCGGGACAACGGCAAGCTGCTCACCGAGGTCCAGGGGCAGATCGCGTCGGTCGCCGAGTGCTGGTACTACTACGCGGGCCTCGCCGACAAGGTTCAAGGGGCCACGATTCCCACCGAGAAGGCCAACGCGTTCGCGTTCACCACACGGGAACCCATCGGGGTCGTCGCCGCGCTCACCGCCTGGAACTCCCCCCTGTGGTTCGCGACGGTCAAGGCTGCTCCGGCCATGGCGGCCGGATGTGCGGTCGTGGTGAAGCCCTCCGAGTTCGCCTCGGCGAGCACCCTCGAACTCACGCGGCTCATCGAGCAGGCCGGTCTGCCGGCGGGCGTGTTCAACGTCGTGACCGGACTGGGCGCGGACGTCGGCTCCGCCCTCGTAGACCACCCCGACGTCGCCAAGATCGCGTTCACCGGGTCCGACGCCACCGGAATCCGCATCTACCAGAGCGCGGCCAAGTCCCTGAAGCGGGTCGCCCTCGAACTCGGCGGGAAGTCGCCCACGATCGTGTTCGAGGACGCCGACCTCGACCTGGCCGCCACCGGTGTCATGTCCGGCATCTTCGGCGCGGCCGGACAGATGTGTGCGGCCGGCTCCCGCCTGCTCGTCCACACCTCGGTCAAGGACAAGCTGCTCGCGAAGCTCATCGATCTCGCCTCCGGCATCCGCATGGGCGACCCGCGTGACCCCTGCACCAACGTCGGTCCGATCTCCACCCCGCCGCAGTACCGGAAGGTGATCGACTACCTGGATATCGCCCGCGCCGACGGCGCCCGCTGCGTGCTCGGCGGGAAGCCTGCCACCGGCCCCGACCTCGGTGCCGGTCAGTTCGTCGAACCGACCATCCTCGTCGACGTCCGGAACGACATGCGGATCGCCCAGGAGGAGGTGTTCGGGCCCGTCCTGTCCGTCATCGAGTTCACCGACGAGGAGGAGGCCGTCCGGCTCGCCAACGAGATCCCGTACGGTCTTGTCGCCGGTGTCTGGACCACGAACATCGCCCGCGCCCTGCGCATGTCGAAGACACTCCAGGTCGGCACCGTCTGGGTCAACACGTACCGCACGTACAGCTACATGGTCCCCTTCGGCGGGACGAAGCGGTCCGGACTCGGACGAGAGCACGGCATCGAAGCCATCGACGAGTACCTCGAGACGAGGAGCGTCGTCGTCTCCACGGACGACGGACCGCCGGTCAACCCGTTCGTCATGCGCTGACAGCCACCAGCGCATGCATCACCGTCCCAGCAGTCCCTCGGCAGGAGCGCGTCCTTGAACACCGCAACAGATTCCTCGGCCGCAGCGAGCGAGACCCCGCCCACTGGACGACTGAGCCGTCGGCGCATCGTCATCACGGGTGCCGCTGCCGGCATCGGGCGCGCAGTAGCGCACCTGTTCGCTCGGGAAGGTGCTGCCCTGGCCCTGTTCGACCGTGACGCCGACGGCCTCGCCGTCACGGCGGCCGAGACCGGCGCGACCGCCCTCCCGCTCGACATCACCGACGAGGAGGGCGTGGCGTCGGCCGCAGAAGAGGCCGCTGCGGCGCTCGGCGGCATTGACGGGCTCGTCAACTGCGCCGGGATCATGTACCGCGGGATGGTGGCGGACGTACCCGTCGAACAGTGGCGACGCGTCCTGGACATCAACCTCACCGGCACGTACCTGGTGTCCCGCGCGTGCCTGCCGTGGCTCGCGCAGGAAGCCGGGTCGACCATCGTGAACATGGCCTCCGGACAGGGCCTGCTTCCGAACTCGCCGGGTTACACCGCCTACGCCGCGTCGAAGGGCGGAATCATCACGCTCACCCGGGCGCTGGCCGCCGAACTCGCGCCCCGCGTACGCGTCAACAGCGTCTGCCCGGGTATGGTCGACACCGCCATGGCCGATGGGCACCGCGACAACGCCGTGCACTACGCCCTCAAGCGGCTCGCCGCTCCGGAAGAGATCGCCCAGGTGATCCTGTTCCTCACCGGCGGCGACTCCTCCTACGTGACGGGGGCGGCGCTCGCGGCGGACGGCGGACGAACCTTCCACTGACGGCTCATGCGCCCTCCCCCGCTGTACGGCCCCCGCGCGATGTGCGCAACCTGCGCCGGAAGACCAGGACCGAGCCACCGAGCAGGGCCAAGGAGACGAGAGTCAACTGGCCGGCGATGGACGGGCAGTCCGACGGTGTGTCGTAGCCGCCGTCCTCCAGGCCGGCCAGGCGTTCGAAGTGGTTGAACGCGCCAGGGAAGAACGTCTCGTCGAGGGCATACAGCGTGGGGAACGCGGCGGGCCCGGCGGCGATCGAGAAGGCCGCCCATTGGTCGGCGTGCCGGGCCTCATGTTCCGACAGGCGCTCCGTGCGCGGCGTCTCGTCCTCCACGTCCTGGTCGGTGAGGAAGACGGTGCCGAACATGGTGCCGGCGCGGACAACGCCCTCGTCCAGGACGACGGCGGTGGTCCCGTTGTCGTTCTGGTACACCTCACCGCCCTTGCCGACGCCGTAGAGCAGGGCTGCTCCGGAGACCGGTGCGTTGACCGCCGCGCGCGTGGTCTCCCACACGCCACCGCCGTCCTGGGGCCCGGTCACCGCGAAGGAGCCGGCCAGCACCAGTTGCGCCACCGCGCCTACCCCGACCGCGGCCAGCCGCCGCCGAGAGGGCACCCGCCCGCGCAGGGTGCCGACCACGGCGAGGACGAGGCCGACCGCGCCACCGCAGAGAAGGCACGCGGCCCACCACAACGCCCTGCGGACTTTTCGGTTCCCAGGGCGTTCGACGGGCGTCAGTACCTCAGGAACGAACGGTCGGCGATCGGGCAGGGCCGTGGCGGCCGGCCGGTCCAGCGTCGACGTCGTCATGGACGCCTCGCAGAACCTCGATCGGCACCCGTGATGGAGCTGGCCTTGCACATGTTCTCTGCGTCCTGTCAGTGCTTCAAAGACCACGCACAGGAATGCGTGATCCATGGGTAATATTCGATGCCGACCCTCACACGCGGGCGCGTGCGCGAAAAGAGGAGAATCCGCTCCGGGTAAAAGAACATCCAGGGAGCGAACTCTCCCCCTTTGCTCTACGCAAGGCGTCGACTACTCGGTCACGGCATGCGGCAAACGAGCCGCGGCGAGGGCATGTATGGTCGTCGACTCACGTATCTGGTGCTGCACGGCGGTCGAGGTGTGCGGAGAATCCAGAGCCGCGTTGCCCGCGATCCAGACCACACCCAGCAGCGCGGCGGCCCCGGCCAGCGCGCCGGCGGCGCCGTCCAGCGTGCGCAGTGGGCCGCGTGCCAGAACCCGGCCGCGCAGCCAGTACGCGGGACGTCGGGCCACCGCGGTGCCGAGCGCGGCCGGGATCAGCACGGTGACCACGGCGGTCGTATTCACGACCGCGGCGGAGTCACCGACCCTGTCGAGGATCCGGGGAAGCAGAGCAAGGCCGAGGAGTGCGCCCGCCGCGGTCAGCGTGAACACGACCAAGGAGGCCACGAGTCCACGCCGATAGCCGGAGACGGCGAGAAACAGCACTGCCAGCAGGATGAGCAGGTCGAGCAGTGTCACGAAGAATTCCTTTCCTGTCCGAGCCCGAAAATCGGGCCGGGACAGGAATGACGCCCGGCAGCGTTCTTCCCGTTCCCGAATGTGAGCCACATCGCTCCGCGCCGAAAAGGGAATACACTGCGCCGCGAGGGAATTCTTCGCCATCCTGGGAAACCCTTTCCCAGGATGGAACCGCTACTTGAGATGCGTGGAGAAGAACGACTCCAACTTGTCGAACGGGATCAGGTCGGTGCGGTCGTAGAGGTCGATGTGCCGCGCCCCTGGCACCACCACCAGCTCCTTGGGACCCGTCGCCTCCTCGTGGACGGTGTCGCTGAAATAGCGGGAGTGCGCGTGCTCGCCGGTGATGAGCAGGATCGGCCTCGGTGCGATGTCCGGGAGGTGGCGGAGCGGCCCGAAGTTGATGTGGGACACCGTGCTGGTGACCGCGAAGCCGCCGATGGACCGCGGGTGGTGGCCACGGGACGTGGGCACGTAGTACTCGAAGAACTCGCTGGTGATCGGGTCGAGGCCGTCGGGGATCTCGGCGGGGAAGGTGGGGGTGAGCGCGGGTTCGCCCGCGTCGACGTCCTTCCAGCGCTGCGCCGCGATCTCGTCGAGCGCCTTGCGGCGTTCGTCGTCGCTCGTGGTGTCCTGCCAGCCGTTGCGCGCGACACGGCTGATGTCGTACATGGCCGATGTGGCGACGGCCTTGATCCGTGTGTCGACCTGCGCGGCGCTCAGCGCGAACCCGCCGCTGCCGCAGACCCCGACGACGCCGATCCGGTCGCGGTCGACGTAGGGCAGGGTGCCCAGGAAGTCGACGCCCGCGCTGAAGTCCTCGGCGAACAGCTCCGGTGAGGTGACATGGCGGGGCTCGCCTCCGCTCTCACCGTTGTACGACGGGTCGAAGCCGACGGCGACGAACCCGCGCCGGGCCAGCTCCTGGCCGTACACCCCAGGGGCCTGCTCCTTCACCCCACCGTGCGGCGGGCCGATGACGACCGCCGGGTGGGCAATCGACTCGTCGAGATCCACGCTGCGGTACAGATCCGCGGCGATCTCGATGCCGTAGCGGTTCTTGTAACGGACAGGGGTCCGTGTGACGTCGTCGGAGAGCACGAAGGTGTATCCGTCGTCCTGCAAAGGCATGTTCATCGCTCCTTGGATCAAAGACTCTTGCGAGTCGGTGTCACTTGTTTTCTCTGGGTATAGCCGGCGCGTACCGCGGGCGGCTCAGACGGTCTGGCCGCCGTCGACGACCAGGGCGTGGCCGGTGGCGAAGGAGGCCGCGTCCGAGCAGAGCCACAGCACGGCCGCGGCGATCTCGTCCGGTGTGCCGAGACGGCCGATCGGCTCGTCGGCGACGAGAGCTTCACGACCGCCGGGAGTGCTCTCCGCGAAGCGCTCGATCATCTCGGTGTCGACGATGCCGGGGCAGACGGCGTTGACGCGGATCCCCGACGGCGCACAGTCGAGGGCGGCGGAGCGAGTCAGGCCGATCACTCCGTGTTTGGCGGCGGCATAGGCCGCCTGCCCCTTGAAGCCCTTGACCCCGGCGCCGGAGGAGACGTTGACGATGGCGCCCGTTCCCTGCCGGAGCATCAGTTCGATCTGGTGCTTCATGCAAAGGAACACGCCGGTGAGGCTCACACCCAGCACCCGGTCCCATTCGCCCTTGGAGATGTCGACGGCGTGCTTGACCGGCTGTTCGACACCGGCGTTGTTGAAGGCCGCGTCGAGTCGTCCGAACGTCTTCAGGGTGCTGTCCAGGGCCGCTGTCACGTCGTCCTCGTCCGTGACATCGCAGACGAGGGTCAGTGCCCTGCCTCCCACCTCCTCGACCAGCCGCGCGGTCTCCGCCAGGCCCGCCTTGGAGAGGTCGGCAAGAGCCACATCGGCACCTGCTCGGGCGAAGGCGACGGCGGTGGCCCGTCCGATGCCGGACGCCGCTCCGGAGACGAAGGCGACCTTTCCGGTGAACAAGGGCTCGGTCATCGTGCCCAAGAGGGGGCTCCTTTCGATTGGATCGGCCGTTTCCTGAGCGGGGACGGCGCGGGCGGGTTCAGTCGGGCAGTGGTTCGGAGTAGTGGCGGAAGCCGTCGCGCCGGGCGTGGATGGCGTAGAGACGTTCGGCGA